>JAFAFV010000214.1 GCA_023423285.1 Bacteroidota bacterium | reverse complement strand
ATATTGCTCAGGAAGCAGGATTGAACCTGGCACTCATCAATTATTATTACCGAAGCAAGCAAAATCTTTTCGACCTTATTATGGAAGAAAAGCTCATTACATTTTTTAAAAATTTTATACCGGTTATCCTCGCTGCAGATGTTTCACTGGAAGAAAAAATCAAACTGGTATCTCAAAACTATATCCACCTTTTATTGCAAAATCCTGATCTTCCAATTTTTGTGTTAAACGCCCTTCACAACGATCCTGGTCATTTTGCAAAAATTGTACAGGGAGCGGAGCTTATCCAGCGTTCTCCCCTTGTGGAGCAACTTAAAAATATCAATCCCAAGATTAAGTTTGAGCAATTTTTTATGAATCTTTTAGCGCTCTGTATTTTTCCTTTTATCGTACGGCCTGCTATCTCACAGATATCAGATCCCATAAATAAAAATTTTGAACACGTCATGAAAGAACGGATTAAACTTATTCCTGAATGGATGGATGTAATGATAAAAGAAAAATAATTTTTTTAATTATAACTTAATCAAATGATTAAATCAGTTGATAAATTGAAAAAGCTGCTGACGATTCTAATACTACTGGTGTTTTCACAGCAGAGTTTTTCACAAGCTATTACGCTGGAAGAATCTATTGAGCTGGCGAGACAGAATTACCCGGGCATACAGCAAAAAGGCCTTATTCAGAAGTCGGTAAACTATTCTCTCGAGAATGCTTCCAAAGCGTTTCTGCCACAACTTGCATTCAATGGTCAAGCCACTTACCAGTCTGAGGTAACCAGAATTCCAATTGCGTTACCAGGTGTGAAGGAAATGAGTAAAGATCAATACCGCTTGCAGGGCGAACTTACCCAGCTCCTATATGATGGAGGAGTCATTAAAAATCAAAAAAACCTGCTAAAAGCCAATGAAGCCGTTCAGCTTCAAAATGTGGAAATAAGCCTGAACACCCTGAAAGAGAGAATTGCACAATTATATTTTTCAATATTATTATTTGATGCACAGTTGAAGCAGCGCAGTTTATACAGGGAGAATTTGGTAAGTGCTTTGAAAAAAGCTGAAGAAAACGTGAAAGAAGGAACTGCCACCAAAAGCAGCGTAAATGAACTGAAAGCGGAAATCATAAATGCAGATATGACGGATACTGAAATAAGGTTTGACTATAAAGCTTATAAAGAAATGCTTGGTTTGATTATCGGAAAGCCGCTCGGTGATCATACTGAAATTTTGATGCCACAACAGGTGCCCATTATCTCCGGCATCAAAAGGCCAGAATTAAAACTATTTGAACTACAAAAGAAATCCATTGATGTTCAGGCCAAAAAATTACAAAGCGATTGGATGCCCCGGGTATCAGCTTTTATTCAGGGTGGTTATGGCCGTCCCGGCCTGAATATGCTTGATCCCGACTTTACACCTTTCGCCATAGGTGGTATACGTTTTAATTTTCCGCTGAGCAACCTTTACAATTACAAAACCAATATGACTATTATGGAAATCAACCGCAGGCAAATTGATGTGGACAGGCAAACATTCATCCTGAATACAAATGCTTCCCTTCAAAAAGAAAAATCAGACATCTTAAAATACCTTGAATTAATGCAGCAGGATGATGAATTGATAGCGTTGCGCGAAGAAATTACACGATCAGCACAGGCGCAACTAAATAACGGGGTAATAACCACTAACGAATACATTAATAAACTGAACACTGAGAACCTTGCCAGGCAAATGAAAAACCTGCACCGAATACAATTGCTAAAAGCTCAAACAACTTATAAAATCATTGCAGGCTATTGATAATATAAAATTTTAACGTACAAAATTAAATTTATGAATAAGCATTTTCTCATTGCTATTTTCTCTATCAGCATCTTATTATTATCCTGCAAAGAAAATAAAGATTTTGATGCAGCCGGAAACTTTGAAGCTGACGAGGTAATTGTATCTGCACAACAAAACGGTACTATTCTAACGTTTGACGTAACTGAAGGGCAACGACTTGAAAAAAACCAGGTGGTAGGGCAAATTGACGTGGAAGCCCAAAGATTGCAAAAAGAACAAACGCAGGCCACCATTTCTGCTTTGCAGCAAAAAACAGTAACACCTAAGGCGCAAATAGAAGTGGTGCGGAAACAAATGGCTGCACAACAGGTACAAATGGATCAGTTACAACATGAAAAAAAGCGTATACAAAACCTTGTTAACGCTGATGCCGCACCACGGAAGCAGTTGGATGATATTATTGCATCAATTAACCAATTAAACAGCCA
This sequence comes from Bacteroidota bacterium, assembly GCA_023423285.1. Lineage (GTDB taxonomy): Bacteria > Bacteroidota > Bacteroidia > Chitinophagales > Chitinophagaceae > Niabella. The sequence goes on along the minus strand of JAFAFV010000214.1, from coordinate 116,824 downwards.
AATGGCCGCCACCCGCGCTCAGGTTGAGTTATACCAAACGAATGCTGCTACACAAAACCGAAGTATTTTAAGTGAGCGTGCACCGATTGAGCGATCGGCCGCAGTGATCCAAAACCAGATTGAAAAGGGACAAATTATGAATCCATTAGCAGGAACCGTGCTTACCAAATATGCCATGGCCGGAGAAATGGCTACACCTGGAAGACCGCTTTACAAAATAGCGAATATTGATACGCTAAACCTGAAAGCATACGTAACAGGCCAGCAACTACCTCAGTTAAAAATAGGCCAAACTGCTACCGCACGCATTGATGATGGAAAAGGAGGCTATAAAAATTACCCGGGCGTGATCAGTTGGATTTCAGACAAAGCGGAGTTTACACCCAAAACGATTCAAACAAAAAAAGAACGGGAGAACCTGGTGTACGCTATAAAAGTGCGTGTAAACAATGACGGCTTTTTAAAGATTGGAATGTATGGGGAAGTTTTATTTAACTATGAGGAACGCGAAAAGTAAAAATTGAAACAGGAAAAAAATACAGGGAAGGGGGTAATGGAGCCTGCAATTATTCTCAGCAACATTAGTAAGGCATACGGAAACGTAAAAGCAGTTGAGGATATCAGCCTGTCTGTGAAGCCTGGCGAACTATTTGGCCTGATAGGCCCGGATGGCGCAGGAAAAACTACTCTGTTCCGCATCCTTACCACCCTCATCCTTCCTGATGCTGGCACCGCAAGCATTTCAGGCAATGATGTAATAAAGGATTATAAAAAAATACGCCACTCAGTGGGGTATATGCCCGGCAGGTTTTCATTGTACCAGGATTTGACTGTACACGAAAACCTGACGTTTTTTGCCACCCTGTTCGGCACAACCATTGAGGAAAACTACGTCCTCATCCGTGATATTTATGAACAGATAAAGCCGTTTAGCAACCGCCGTGCAGGAAAACTTTCAGGCGGGATGAAACAAAAGCTGGCGCTCAGTTGCGCACTCATTCACAAACCTGAAGTGTTGTTTTTAGATGAACCCACAACCGGTGTAGATGCCGTATCCAGAAGAGAGTTTTGGGAGATGTTGAAAAAGCTTACAGCACTCGGAATAACCATTCTCGTTTCCACGCCTTACATGGATGAGGCCATGCTATGCGAGCGTATTGCCCTTATACAAAGTGGAAAGATACTTACCGTGGATACACCTGAGAATATACTGGATGCTTTTCCTAAAAAACTCTATGGCGCAAAATCTTCCAGTATATACAACCTGTTGAACGACTTCCGGAATTTAGAAGCTGTGGAATCCTGTTTCCCATTTGGTGAGTGGTTGCATATTACTTTAAAAAATGATGACCCCGATCCTATTGCAGCACTTGAAAAATATGCAAAAACTAAAGGTCATTTAAACGTGGAAATTAAAATCATCAATCCAACTATTGAAGACACTTTTATCAGGCTTAGCACGCCAGCACCTGTTTAAGCAAATGGTATAACAAAGGATAATTAAATTAAAATGGAACAGCAAAATAGTAAAACTTCTTTTAGCCAATCAACTTTTTCGCCGGAGATTGCATCAGCCATCTGCTGCCATAATCTTACAAAGAAGTTTGGCGATTTTTACGCTGTAGACCACATCAGTTTTGATGTAAAAAAAGGAGAAATATTCGGTTTTTTGGGAGCAAATGGTGCAGGTAAAACAACGGCCATGCGTATGCTCTGCGGCCTCTCCTATCCTACTTCGGGGGAAGCTACGGTTGCAGGGTTTGATGTATACCGGCAACAGGAAAAAATAAAACAGAATATTGGTTATATGAGCCAGAAATTCTCGCTGTACGAAAACCTCACTCCGCAGGAAAATATAACCTTTTTTGCGGGCGTTTACGGTTTATCCAGAAAAGAGATCAGGGACCGCAGCAAACAATTAATTGAACAACTCAATTTGCAAAATGAAGCACACAAATTGGTGTCTTCTCTCCCACTTGGCTGGAAGCAAAAGCTGGCTTTTTCAGTTGCCATCTTTCACAATCCTAAAATTGTTTTTTTAGATGAGCCTACCGGAGGCGTAGACCCTCTGACACGCAGGCAGTTTTGGGATATGATTTACAATGCTGCAGCAAATGGCATCACCATTTTTGTAACCACTCATTATATGGATGAAGCGGAATATTGCGACCGAGTAACCATTATGGTTGATGGCAAAATAGAAGGTCTTGACACACCCGCTAATCTCAAAGAAAAATTTGGCGGTGAAAGCATGGATGAAGTTTTTTACAGGCTGGCAAGGCGCGCAAAACGAAGCGATAATTAACCAGCCTTCCGTCACAAACTATGAATAATGAATTCTGAACTATAATAAATGAAACAACTATTCGTATTTATAAGAAAAGAATTTTACCACGTGTTTAGAGACAAGCGCACGCTACTGATAATGTTTGGTATGCCGTTGATGCAAATTGTACTTTTTGGTTTTGCGCTTACAAGCGAAGTTAAAAATGCAGACATCCTTGTGGTAGATAATGCCAGAGACGTACATTCCCAACATCTCATCAACAAGTACAGGGCATCCACATATTTTACCATTTACGAAAAACAAATTTCTTACGCCGATATTGAAACGGAGTTTAAAAAAGGAAATGTGAAAGCGGCTATTGTATTTCCGCCACGTTTCAGCGCGGATCTGGATGGTACCAACAATTCCCAAATACAGATTATTGCCGATGGATCAGAACCGAACGTAGCTAAAATGTTGATACATTACATTACAGCTATCACAGCAAACTACCAGCAAAATCTAAATGCAACGATACAACCCGGCATGATCATCGCACCGGAAACCCGGATGCTTTATAACCAGGAAGGGAACGGATCGCTCAACTTTGTACCGGGGGTAATGGCGCTTATTTTGATGATCGTGTGCACGGCCCTCACTTCTGTTGCCGTAGTGCGGGAAAAAGAGTTGGGCACAATGGAAATTCTATTGGTATCTCCCTTCAAACCTCTGATGGTACTGGTTGCAAAAGCGATACCCTATCTCATTCTATCACTTATCAATCTAATATTCATACTGCTATTAGCCGTTTTTTTAATGAACGTTCCCATGCAAGGAAACGTGGGTCTTTTTTTTCTGCTAAGCATGATATTCATTATTACATCGCTATCTATGGGGTTGTTCATTTCAAATACAACTAATTCACAACAGGTGGCATTGCTGTTATCTATGATCGGCATGATGCTGCCTACAATTATTTTTTCAGGTTTTATTTTCCCGCTGGAAAATATGCCGCAGTTTTTTCAATGGATTTCAAACTTAGTTCCTGCGCGCTGGTATTACACAGGCTTAAAATCAATTATGCTTAAGGGCCTGGGAATGCAATATTTGTGGAAAGAGATGTTGGCCCTAAGCATAATGACCATCCTATTCCTTACCCTCGCAATCAAAAAATTTAAAATCAGGCTAATATGAAAGTGCTTAGTTTTTTACTTCAAAAAGAATTCAAACAAATATTTCGCGATAAAAGTATCGTAGCAATGATGTTTGTATTACCCATTCTGCAATTAGGCATACTGCCTATTGCCATGAATTTTGAGGTAAAAAATGTAAACCTGGTTTTGGTTGATGCCGATCACAGCACTTTCTCTAACAAACTTATTAATAAGATCGGGTCATCAGGTTACTTTAAAATGGTATCCAGTGAACCTACTTTTAAACAGGCAATGGAATATTTTGAAACAGGTGATGCGGATATCATTCTCGAAATACCAAAATCATTTGAAAAAAACCTGGTAAGTGAGGGAACAGCAAAATTAAACCTGGCAGTTGATGCCATTAACGGTACAAAGTCTTCCCTTGGTTCGTCATACCTCATTTCTGTGATCAGTGAGTTTAACCGCGGTATACAGATATTTCAAAACAACAAACTGGCTACACCTAAAACCATAACTATCGAAAGTTCCATTTGGTTCAACCCCTATTCAAATTATCATTGGTTTATTGTACCTGGTATTTTAGCTTTTCTGCTTACAATATTTGCAGGCTCTATATCTGCGCTCAATATTGTGCGTGAAAAAGAAGTGGGAACTATTGAACAGATCAACGTAACGCCAGTTAAAAAATGGCAGTTCTTAATGGGAAAACTCATTCCTTTTTGGATCGTGGGTATGATTATTCTCACCATAGGGTTATTGGTATCAATCATTTTTTACGGAATAAAACCTGTGGGAAGTATTCCCATGTTGTATGCGCTTGCCGGTTTATATCTGGTGGCTCTTTTGGGTTTTGGGTTACTTATTGCTACCGTTAGCAACAACCAGTTACAGGCTATGTTTATTTCTTTTTTCTTCATAATGATCTTTGTATTAATGAGCGGGCTTTTCACGTCTGTGGAGAGTATGCCTGAATGGGCAAGGCATATTGCCAGCCTGTTGCCCATAACCTATTTTATGAAAGCCATTAGAATGATCATATTAAAAGGAAGTGCTTTTACTGACGTTAGCAAAACATTTCTCATAATGGCAGTTTATGCAGTGCTTCTCAACGGTTTGGCAATATGGAACTATAGAAAAATTACATGATAAAAGTGACTGACACCAGCAATTCAGTCACGCCTTTCTTATCTTTGTTTGATGGAAAAATATTTAAAGGAACTTTTTAAAGATCAGGATTATGATAGCAACAGCTTTTTCATTATTGCAGGTCCATGTGTGGTGGAAAATGAAGATGTGGTAATGCAAACAGCCGTAAAGGTTTCAACGGTTTGCAGGCAACTGGGCATTCCGTTTGTTTTTAAATCATCTTACCGAAAAGCTAATCGTACCAACGCCGCATCCTTTACCGGCATAGGTGATAACGCAGCTTTAAAATTGATTAAAAAAGCTTCTGATACTTTTAATATACCAACTGTTACAGATATACATACTGTGGAAGAAGCGGCAATGGCAGCGAAGTATGTGGATATGCTGCAGATACCTGCCTTTCTTTGCAGGCAAACCGATTTGCTGGAAGCAGCAGCCCAAACCGGCAAAATTATCAACGTGAAAAAAGGACAGTTTCTCAGCGGGCAATCCATGAAGTTTGCCGTAGAAAAAATAAAGAATGCAGGCAATCCGAAAGTTATGCTTACTGAGCGTGGCAACAGTTTTGGGTATACCGACCTGGTGGTTGACTATCGCAATATCCCCTGGATGAAGCAGCACGGCGTTCCCGTAATTATGGATTGCACACACAGCCTGCAGCAACCTAATCAAACCAGCGGTGTTACCGGCGGCAATCCTGCCATGATCAGTACCATTGCCAAAGCGGCTATTGCGGCTGGCGCTGACGGACTTTTTATTGAAACACATCCCAACCCTGCGGTTGCTAAAAGCGATGGGGCGAATATGCTAAAACTCAGTTTACTCGAAGAGCTTTTACAGCAGTTGCTAAGAATCAGGCATGCCGTGCTTTAAGTATATAAAATAATTGAAAGCCCTTTCAGGATTTTTTATTATTTTTTGCCGGTTAGCTAAACAACATTTGAATGGGTCATTTACCAAAACTTATAGAGGATCTTGCGTTGATACTTATGGCAGGGGCCATAGTAACAATACTGTTTAAAAAAATTAAACAGCCCCTTGTATTGGGGTACATCATTGCAGGATTTTTGGTTGGCCCTTACTTTAAACTCACTCCTTCTGTTGCCGATGCAGCCAACGTAAAAACACTGGCTGATATAGGTGTAATCTTTTTATTGTTCAGCCTAGGGCTTGAGTTTAGCTTTAAAAAATTGATGCGGGTGGGCGGCTCTGCTTCCATTACCGCATTTGTTGAAATTATTTTCATTACCATTGCCGGGTATTTTACGGGCAAGGTGCTGGGCTGGGGCAATATGGACAGCATGTTCCTGGGAGGCATGCTAGCAAGTTCTTCAACTACAATTATTATTAAAGCTTTTGACGATCTGGGAGTAAAAACCCGACAGTTTGCCCGCATTGTGTTTGGAGTGTTGGTAATAGAAGATATTGTGGTGATATTGCTAATGGTATTACTCTCAACCATTTCTGTAACGCGCGATTTTGAAGGCGCTGAAATACTTTTCACTATTGGGAAACTGCTTTTCTTTCTTGCCATTTGGTTTATTGTAGGCATCTTTCTGCTGCCCACTTTTTTAAAAAGGGCACGGCAAATGCTCGATGATGAAACGCTTCTTATTCTATCGGTAGGCCTTTGCCTGGGCATGGTTTTTCTTGCGGTACAGGTTGGTTTTTCTGCAGAACTGGGCGCATTTATTATGGGCTCGATCATTGCGGAAACCACTTCTGCCGAAAGAGTGGAGCACATCATCAAGCCGGTTAAAGACCTTTTTGGCGCTGTATTCTTCGTATCGGTTGGTATGATGATAGATCCGCAGTACATGGTTACTTATGCCTGGCCCATTGCAGCAGTAACGGCATTAACTCTATTTGGAAAACTATTTAGCACCACGCTGGGTGCTGTGCTGGCCGGGCAGCCTTTAAAGCAGTCTGTTCAGGTGGGTATGAGCATGGCGCAAATTGGAGAGTTTGCTTTCATCGTGGCCGCCCTGGGTTTATCACTGGGTGTAATTTCAGATTTCCTGTTTCCGGTAGCTGTTGGCGCATCGGCTATTACTACTTTTACCACACCTTATCTTATCAAATTTTCTGAACCCTTTTATAATTATATTGAAAAGAAGTTGCCTGGTAAGTGGGTGCAAAAACTCAACCGATACTCATCCAGCGCCCAAAGCATCCAATCGGAAAGTGAATGGAGAATTGTGCTGAAAGGCTATGGCAAAATACTTTTAACCAATGGGATCATATTGTTGGGCCTGTTCCTTTTATCCAGTAAGTTTTTAGTGCCTCTAATTATTGAAAATGTGCCAGAAGGCCCGTGGCAACTTGTTATTGTTTTAATTGTAACCCTTGCTGCCGCCTCGCCTTTTTTATGGGCTATTATGGCGCAAAAACCAGGCAGCCAGGCCTACAAAGAACTTTGGATGAACAAAAAATATAACCGCGGTCCGCTACTAACGCTGGAGCTACTGAGGATCATCATCGGTATTTTATTTATCGGTTTCTGGGTACAAACACTGGCGTCGTCAAAAATTGCATTCTTAACGGTTATTCCTGTTACAATACTAATTCTGATTCTTTTTTCAAGAAATATTCAAAAGTTTTACAATCGCATAGAGAGGCGTTTTATTTTCAACCTTAATGAGCGTGAAGAGCAGGAAAAAAATAAAGTGTTGAAGGAAAATTTACAAAAGCTGCCGCAAACCCGCATTGATACAGGACTGGAAGCGTGGGATGCTCATATTGTGGAGATGGAAGTAAACCCGCTGGCTACCTTTGTTGGCAGCCCTTTGGTAGACCTTGCATGGCGTGAAAATTACGGCATTAACATCGCTTACATCAAGCGGGGAGAACAACTGATCCATGTGCCCGGAAGGCACAATCGCCTGCTGCCCTACGATCGCGCAGGAATTATTGCCACAGATGATCAGTTAAAAGTGTTTAAGCCCATTTTCGACAGCACTGAACCTATTAAGGTAGATTCGATGGCATTTATTGATATTACACTGCAAACGCTTCATGTTGATGAACACAACAGGCTAAAAGGCAAAACTATCAGAGACTCTGGCATCAGGCAGCTCACCAATGGCATCATCATTGGCATAGAGCGCAATGGCGAACGCATCCTCAATCCGGAATCTACAACGGTTTTAGAATGGGATGATATTTTATGGATTGTTGGCGACAGAAAAAAAATTACTGAAATATCCACACCTCAAAAAGCGAAATAACCTTTAAAAACGTATATCGCTAATTACCACACCTCATAAAAATGCAACGAAAAGTATTAGTTATTAAATTAGGATCGGCTGTTATTACCAATAGCAGTGGCAATATTAACAAAGCTGTGATCAGAAAAATTGTTGCTGACATCAAGCAGTTAACAAGTCAATACAAAGTAGTGCTGGTAAGCAGTGGCGCCGTAAGCAGCGGCAAAAAATATTTAAAACATTATAAAGGCACTTTGCTGCAACGCAAAGTAGCCGCCGCCATAGGGAACCCGATACTGATTGAGTTGTACAGAAATTATTTTCAAAAGCACGGCCTTACGGTAGCGCAGGCGCTATGTGAACGCGGCCATTTCAGCAACCGCAAACAATTTTTACAATTAAAAGACACGTTCACTACTTTCTGGCAAAATGATGTAATACCCGTTGTAAACGAAAACGATGTGATCAGTGACCGGGAATTAAAATTTTCTGATAATGACGAGTTGGCAACCCTGCTGGCCATTGCTTTTGATGCGCAAACCCTGATTCTCTGTACATCGGTTGGCGGCTTGCTGGACGCTTCACAAAAAATTGTAAAAGAAGTTACAGCAATAAGTAAAGAAACGCTGGCACTGGTAAGCCATAAAAAATCTGAAACCGGCCTGGGTGGTATGCTTTCCAAACTTACTTTTACCAAGCTGGCTACGAGCCTGGGCATTCATGTCATTATGTGCGGGCTGAAGAACAAGTTTCCATTTACCGAAGCGCTCAATCAAAAGAACGGCACTCATTTTACGCCTAAAAAATCTACTTTAAAAAACAGGCAAAAATGGCTGGCCAGCGGTTCAATCACGCTTGGCAATGTGCATCTTGATAAAGGTGCCGCAAACGCCATCACACGTCGCAAAAGCCTTTTAACTGTTGGCATTGCAAATGTTGAAGGCAGTTTTGCCGCTAACGAAGTAGTGCAACTGATGAGTGAAGATTTAATTGTAGGTGTTGCCAAAACAAAACTTTCAGCCACAGACCTGAGAAAATCTTTGAAAGAAAAGAATGTTATTGCCGCACACGCCAATGACATTGTGCTTTTATAATTTTTCATTACTTTACCCGTTCAGCAACAATCATAATATTGCAGCATCTTATCACATAAATTTTTAATGCTGCTTTTTAAAAACTGAAAATCCATGTCAATAGAAAATTCTTTAAAGAAAGCCAATAAAGCCAAAACAGCTTTGCAGCAATTACCGGAAAAGCATTTAAAAAAAATGTTGCGCGCATTGGCAGATGCTATTCTTTTTAATGAAGTAGCCATATTGCAAGCCAACCAAAAAGATCTCGCAGCTAAAGATGTTGATGACCCTAAGAACGACAGGCTGATGCTAAACGCGCAGCGCCTGAAAGCTATTGCCGGCAGTATTAAAAATATAGCTTCGCTGCCAGACCCGACCGGGGCGGTTTTAATGGAGCGTACTTTACCAAACGGGTTACAGTTGAAAAAAGTGGCGGTGCCATTGGGCGTGGTGGGTTCTATTTATGAAAGCCGGCCTAATGTAACCTATGACATAGCTGCACTTTGTCTACGCAGCCGCAACGCCTGCGTGCTAAAAGGCAGCAGCGATGCGCAGCATACCAATAAAGTATCGGCGGGCATTATACAACAAGTATTAAAAGACTTTGGGCTTGATGCCGCCACGGTAACGTTGTTGCCACCAAAAAGAGAAATTGTGCAGGAAATGTTTACTGCCACGCGATACCTGGATGTATTGATCCCACGAGGCTCTGAAGGACTGATCAATTTTGTGCGCCAGAACAGCCTTGTACCGGTGATTGAAACCGGGGCGGGCGTATGCCACGTGTATATTGAAAAAACGGCAAATCTTGATGATGCCGTAAACATTGCTGTGAATGCCAAAGTTAGCAGACCATCTGTTTGTAATGCCGCTGATGCCATACTTGTAGATAAGGCCATTGCGCCAGCTTTTCTTCCGCTGCTATCGCAGGAATTTGAAAAACATAACGTGGAAATTTTTGCAGATGCCACATCGTATAAATTATTAAAAGGTTTTCCGCATCTTAAAAAAGCAAAAAAAGATGATTTTGGCAGGGAGTTCTTATCCTTAAAATGTGCGGTAAAAACCGTGAAAGATATTGATGAAGCCCTGGACCATATTGCTCAATATTCAACCAAACATTCTGAAGCCATCGTATCGGGCAATAAAAAAGCCTGCGAGCGTTTTGTAAATGAAGTGGATGCTGCTGCCGTGTACACGAATGCTTCTACCCGCTTTACCGATGGGGAGGAATTTGGACTGGGCGCCGAAATTGGTATTTCTACACAAAAGTTACACGCCCGAGGACCTTTTGCACTGGAAAAACTGGTTACGGAAAAGTGGATCGTACAGGGAAAAGGCCATATCAGGCAATGAAAGCGCACTACAAAAAACCTTTTGTAAAAAAGAATCAAAACCTATATTTGTAGCCTATGCTATTCATAATTATCTTATGTATTGTATCAGGTTTTGTTTTGCTTTTATGGGGCAGGTTCGCTAAAAATATATTTCCGTACATTCTTACCATACTACCATTAGGATCATTTATCTGGTTCCTAAGTAAAATACCTGAGGTTAAATCAGCAGGCTATTATACTGAAACTTTTCAGTGGGTGCCCCAATTAGGCATCAACTTTAGTTTCCGGCTCGATGGACTGTCGCTCATTTTTACTTTAATGATTTCTGGAATAGGCGCGCTCGTTTTCTGGTACACATCATCTTATTTAAAAGGCCACAGGTATTTAGAACGGTTTTACATGTACCTGAGCATTTTTATGGCGGCCATGCTGGGTATGGTACTGGCCGATAACTTAATTACGCTGTTTATTTTTTGGGAACTTACCAGCATCAGTTCTTTCTTCTTAATTGGTTTTAATAACGAAGAAGGCCCTTCCAGAAAATCGGCACTTACGGCCCTGCTCATCACCGGTTCGGGAGGTTTTTTATTGCTGGCAGGTATTGTTTTGCTTGGCATTGTCAGCGGCACTTATGATATTTCTGCCATGCTCAGCCAGCGGGACATGATTGTGAACAGCGGCTTCTACCCTGTCATTGCAATTTTATTTTTTTTTGCGGCTTTTACCAAATCGGCACAGTTCCCATTTCATTTCTGGCTGCCCGGCGCCATGAAGGCGCCAACCCCTGTTTCTACTTACCTGCACTCTGCCACCATGGTAAAAGCAGGCGTGTATTTACTGCTGCGGTTTACACCGCTTTTGGGAAATACAGATTTGTGGAATCAAACACTTACGATTGTGGGTGGCATTACCATGGTGTACGCGGCTGTAACCGTTATTTATAAATCTGACCTAAAAGCCATTTTAGCTTATACAACAGTAGCTTCGCTGGGTATTATGATTTTTCTTATCGGGCTGGGCACTGATGCTGCAATTCTGGCTGCGGTCACATTTATAATCACACACGCGTTGTATAAAGCTGCTTTGTTTTTAATTACCGGCATTATTGACCATGAAACCGGCACCCGAGATATCAACCAGTTGGCAGGCCTTAGACATGTGTTGATGCCCGTGGCTATTGCCGGCTTTGCAGCAGCCATTGTAAGTGGTGGAGTGCCCCCCAGTTTTGGTTTTATTAGTAAAGACCTGATTTATGAAGCCTCGCTCAACTCTAACGCTTCTATTATAATAACTGCTGCGGCAGTAGTTACTAATATATTCTTGTTTTACGGAGGTTTTGCTGCTGGCGTAAGGCCATTTACAGGTAAATTACCAGAGCGATTTCAAAAAGTACACCTGCCAGCTGCAAGCATGTGGGTGCCACCACTTATTTTATCCTTGCTGGGTGTTTTATTTGGGCTGGTACCTGGCGTTGTAGAAAATAATCTTTTAAAACCTGCCATTGCATTCCTGACTCAAAATTTTGATTATCATATCAAACTATGGCACGGCTTTAACCAGGTTTTACTGCTGAGCGCGATTACGATAGTCGGCGGTTTGTTCCTCTTTTTTATGGTTAGGAGTACTGGTAAAATTCAACATTTTGTAAACAGGTACAACCCTTTTACGCCCGAGCAGGTTTTTCAAAACGTGGTTCAATTTTTAAAAACATCGGCCAGAAGCATTACAAGAATTGTACAAAATGGTTATTTACGCAAATACGTGTTTGTAACTATGGCATTTATGCTGGCACTGTTGCTTTACGTGATCTTTAATCATTTTTCGATAAAACTGGATCCCGAAAATTTTGGAACTCTAACGCTATACGAATTTACGATCGTGGCCATTATGATGGTGGCAATTATCACTACGCTTGCTTCCCGATCAAGGCTGGTTTCGGTAAGCGCCTTGGGAATTCTTGGTTTTTCCATTTGTTCGATTTTTGTATTTTATTCAGCCCCCGACCTGGCCATGACCCAGTTCTCTGTAGATATTCTTACCGTAATATTGTTTGTATTTGTATTGTTCAGGATGCCTAAAATATTAAAACAGCATAAAGACGGGCCCAGGATTTCAGGTATGATACTGGCCACGATGTTTGGCGCAACCATCACATTTATTTGTTTGAAAATATTGAATGAGCCTATCAATACTGAAGTGTCTGATTTTTATTCTGCCAATGCCTATACTATGGCAAAAGGGAAAAACATTGTAAATGTGTTACTGGTTGATTTCAGAGGTATTGATACGCTGATAGAAATTTGTGTATTGATAGTGGCTGCCCTGGGCGTTTACTCATTACTAAAAATCAGTTTAAAAGAATCTTATTAAGCTATGCGGAGCATTATTCTTAAAACAGCTACTAAGTTTTTACTACCGGTTTTATTGATCTTTTCAGTATTTATTCTGTTAAGAGGCCATTACTTGCCAGGCGGCGGTTTTATTGGCGGGCTAATTGCCAGCATCGCTTTTATTCTTGATGGATTTTCCAACGGGTTGTCAAAAACGCAAACACTTCTGCGTTATCACCCCGGAACCATTATGAGCGTGGGTCTATTTCTGGCAGTGGCCAGTGCCATAGCGCCCGTCATTTTTGCTGATCTGCCTATTATGACCGGGTTGTGGTATGATAAGCCGCTGCCTGTGATTGGCCTGCTGGGCTCATCTCTTTTTTTTGATACCGGGGTATACCTGGTAGTTATCGGCACTTCACTCACAATTATTTTAAGCATTGCACAAAGCGTGGAAGAATAATGGAATTATTACTGGCAATAACCATAGGATTATTATACGCATCAGGCATTTACCTGATGATGAGCCGCAGTTTTGCCAAACTGATCTTTGGCGTGATGCTGATTGGCAATGGCGCTAACCTGCTTATTTTTTTATTGGGGCGGCTTGTGAAAGGGAGCCCTGCTATTATTGGCGCTAACGATCATATTATAAAAGCTGTATTTGCAGATCCCGTGCCGCAGGCGCTAATACTAACTGCCATTGTGATAGGCTTTGGCATGCAGTCTTTTGCCATAGTACTGGTAAAAAGAATGTATAAAGATTTTGAAACAGATGATATTGATGACCTGAATATAACAGACTATACTGAATGAGTGCGAGCATCATCATAATTACGATCATTACACACCTGGTTCTTATCTGCTTTTTATTTGGCGCCTGGAGCAGGGTAAATGTACAAAGAATAATAAGCATTATTGGTAACGTGATCATTGCTGCTGAAGCGATTTTCCTGCTTAGCTATGTGTGGCAAAACGGCACCACGGTTGTACAGGCAGCTAACTGGGATGCACCTTTCGGGATCAGCTTTGTGCTTGACACATTTTCCGCCACTATGCTTTTGCTGGCATCTTTGTCGGGACTTGCCGTTAGTGTTTATGCCGGAGCTTCTGTTTTACGCCCACGCATGAAGTATGGTTTTTATACGGTATTTCAATTTTTGCTATTAGGTATTAATGGTTCATTTTTAACGGGCGATGCTTTTAACCTTTACGTTTGGTTTGAGATCATGATCATGAGCTCTTTTGTGCTGCTGAGCCTGGGCGCAGAAAAAAAACAGTTGGAGGCCACAGTAAAATATTTTACACTCAATTTTTTGGCTTCAACCATATTTCTTACAGGGCTTGGCATTTTGTATGGCCTTACCGGCACGCTTAATATGGCTGATGTGGCTTTAAAAATGAAAACAGTTAACAGTGGGCTAAAAGAAATTTGCGCCATCTTCTTTCTTATAGGATTTGGAATCAAATCGGGTCTGTTTCCGTTGTACTACTGGCTGCCTGCTGCTTACCATACGCCGCCGTCTTCTGTTACGGCTATTTTTGGCGGTCTGCTAACAAAAGTGGGTGTTTATGCCATCATCAGAATGTTTTCACTAATATTTACTGATCTGACATTAATGAACAATATCTTTATTATGTTAGGTGGCATCACCATTTTGCTGGGAGCTCTGGGAGCCGTTGCACAGAAAAACATCGTCCGTATTTTTGGCTACCTTATTATTTGCCATATTGGATATATGATCGGCGGCTTTGGTTTGTTTAATAAAGCGGCGCTGGCTGGCGTCATGTTTTACCTCATACATGACATCATTGTGAAAACGAATATTTTTATGGTTTCAGGGCTAATATTTAAAATTAAAGGAAGCTACCAGCTTAACGAACTGGGCGGTTTGTATGGCAAATATCCACAGATTGCTTTACTGGCCGCCGTGCCTTTGCTTTCCCTTATTGGTGTTCCGCCCCTATCTGGCTTTTGGCCAAAAATTCTTTTAATGCAGGGCGCATTAGAAAAAGGTAATTATTTTTATTTAGTAACTTTAATAGCAGGCAGCATTGCTACCCTCATCATCGTAGCGCGCATTTGGGCGGAGGTGTTTTGGAAAAAAAGTCCGGGATACGCTATTCCTAAAGAAAAGTTTATTTATTTTAAAGAGTTGCGGGGTCAAAAGCGTGTGGGTTACGTTTTGCCCATTGTTTTTCTTGCAATCGTTTCGCTTGGCATTGGGTTAGGGTCGCCTTATATTTTTACTTTATCAGAAAGGATTGCAGTAGAACTTTCTAACCCGCAATTATATTATATAGGAAAAATTTTACCGTAAAATGAGTCATAAGAAAGCTCCCTGCCAACAGAGATGTCCAGATTACTATCAGGATAGGCGAAACGATGTTCACTGGAAGCAATTTGATGTGACTAATAAAAAGTCGCGTGGCGGCTCAGTAAAAACATACACATGAAGGGTTATTTTTTAACAAACATATTACTGGCTATTGTGTGGGTGCTGCTCACCGGCAATATAAACGGGGCCAACTTTGTTTTTGGATTTGTGCTGGGATTTTTTATAGTATGGATGATCAGCCTGAGAAATAAAGACACCCGTTATGTAAAATTCATTCCTAAGATAATCGTATTTGTTCTATATTTCTTTTATCAGCTTATTAAAGCAAATTTTGAGGTGGCATACGAAGTGGCAACACCGCATCACAATATGAACCCGGGCATTGTAGCCATACCGCTGGATATTACAACTGATTTTGAAATCACAGTGCTTACCAGTGTGATCGCCCTTACACCGGGCTCTCTGTGCATTGATGTTTCAGAAGATAAGAAAACGCTTTATGTGCACAGTATGAACATTATAAGCCGGGAAGATTATATTCATCAAATAAAAAATGGATTTGAAAAACGTTTATTAAATATTACACGCGGATAATGCTGTTTAATTATTTATACTATATCATTTTACCTATCCTGGCCATTTCGGCTTTGCTTACGGTGGTGCGCTTTATAAAAGGCCCAACTATTGCAGACAGGGTGGTTTCTCTCGATCTGCTTTTTCTTATCGGCATCGGTACCATTTCGGTTTACAGTATCATCAGCAATGAATCTACATTTTTAGACATTGCCATGATATTTGCGCTAATAGGATTTTTAAGCACAACAGGTTTTTCTTATTACCTCGATAAAAAGAATAAAGATGTCTGATATTATTATGATGATACTGGCCAGCCTGGGTGCGCTGTTCATTTTACTGGGAGCAGTAGGAATTTTACGCATGCCGGATACTTACCTCAGGCTTTCGGCCACAACCAAAGCCGCCACGCTGGGCATTGGTTTTGTATTGCTGGTTGCTGCGTTGTATTTCAATACCCTGTCTGTAAATACAAGGGTGATTGTCATTATACTTTTCCTATTTCTCACTGCGCCTGTAAGTGCGCATTTAATTGGCCGTGCCGCTTACAGATCGGGCAATAAGCTATGGGAAGGGTCGAAAATAGATGACCTTGAAGATAAATATGACGATAATACCGGAGATTTGAAATAACCCACGTTCAAAAAAACCCCGCTGGAGGAACGGGGCTTTGATAAATTCTTAACTTCTTCTTATCTAAGATCCACAACTTCCACACCGGGATATGATGCCGTGTTAAATACGAATTGCGCATCGCTTACAGAAGTATTGGGTTTAAAATTACTCACGTTATAGGAATAACGGTTGCCGCTTTTTTCAACTACCAATACGGTTACAATATTTTTTGTTGCCTGATCAATACCAAGGTACACACGCTCAAATGATTTCTTTTTATCCGTTGGTGTTAATATCACTTTATGCGCTTTCTTACCACCAACTGTAAAATCCTTATCCAATACGTAGTTAAAATCTTTATTGTAAAAATCGCTAAACAGTTTTTGAGGGGTAATAGTGCTTTCTGATTTGTTAGCATCATTGACCGTAACTTCTTTTGCCGATGGGTCGTAGTTCCAAACAGTATTGCCATCGCTGATGATCCTGCTTCCACCAAAATCTATATTATACTTCTCTCCTTTCATTAATGCCGTTCCTTTTTTGCTTGATAACACTTTTCCCGTTTTATTGGAAATATTATAGGTAAAGCCGGCTGTTACTGACTGGTACGACCTGAATTTAGCGCTTACCTGGTCTAAAATTGCTTTAGCCTTAGGGTCACGGTATTGGCCAAAAGCAGATGCAGCTATAAATATTACTAACAGGGTTAAAAAAACATTCTTCATTTTTCTGATAATTTGATTTTAGGTTTAATAGTATTTTAAATATTATTCAGACGTTGCCCTAACAACATCGTTGCGCTCAGCGCCGTATATTAACATTTTGAAAGGCTGGAATTTAACAGTGTAACCCGTATAGGATATAAGACATTCACAATTTCTTGGCTACATCAACTTATCTAAAACTTCCTGTAATTCCATTTCAGTTTTTATCAGCACTTCTCTGGCTTTACTGCCTTGGTTGGGCCCCACAATTCCTGCTGCTTCCAACTGATCCATGAGTCGGCCTGCCCGGTTATAACCCAACTTCATCCGTCTTTGTAAAAGAGATGTGGAACCAATCTGATTGCTGACGATCACTTTTGCTGCGTCTTCAAACAAGGCATCTCTGTCGCCCGAATCAAAATCATCATTGGCCAGTTCTCTTTCATCAATATATTCGGGTAGCAAAAACGGTTCAGGGTATCCCTCCTGGTAGGCAATAAATTCTACTACTTTGTCTACTTCAGGCGTATCTACAAAAGCACACTGCAGGCGTGTTACATCGCTGCCCATACTTACCAGCATATCGCCCTTACCAATCAATTGTTCGGCGCCACCAGTATCTAAAATGGTTCTGCTGTCAATTTTACTGCTCACTTTAAAGGCCACACGCGCCGGAAAGTTTGCTTTAATAATCCCTGTAATAATATTTACCGAAGGCCTTTGCGTGGCAATCACCAGGTGAATGCCCACGGCTCTTGCCAACTGTGCCAGCCTTGCTATAGGCATTTCAATTTCTTTCCCGGCAGTCATAATAAGGTCGGCAAATTCATCAATAACAAGCACAATGAAGGGCATAAAGTTGTGACCTTTTTCAGGGTTCAGCCTGCGGGACACGAATTTTGCATTGTATTCTTTAATGTTTCTGCAACCAGCATCTTTCAAAAAATTATACCGGTGGTCCATTTCTATACATAACGAATTGAGTGTGCTGATCACTTTTTTGGTATCGGTAATGATCGCATCTTCTTCGTTGGGTAATTTGGCTAAAAAATGTTTTTCAATATGGCTGTAAATGCTCAGTTCTACCTTTTTAGGGTCAATAAGCACAAATTTTAGCTGGGATGGATGTTTTTTATAAAGAAGAGAAACAAGGATGGCATTTATGCCCACTGATTTTCCCTGGCCTGTGGCGCCCGCCATAAGTAAGTGCGGCATGGTGGCAAGGTCTACAATGAAA
Source organism: Bacteroidota bacterium (assembly GCA_023423285.1). Lineage (GTDB taxonomy): Bacteria > Bacteroidota > Bacteroidia > Chitinophagales > Chitinophagaceae > Niabella. The sequence continues at coordinate 98,841 of JAFAFV010000214.1, read as the reverse complement.
TTTTCATTGTCTATTCGCTTACCTAAAGCAATGGGCAGTGAAAACGCTGAATTTTTGAATTTATCAGAAGACAGCAAGGTCTTCATACTCACGATAGATTTCTTTGCATTGGGCACTTCAATACCAATAGTACCACGGCCTGGAATGGGTGCGATGATACGAATACCCAGTGCTGACAAACTCAGTGCAATGTCATCCTCCAGGTTTTTAATGCGCGAAATGCGAACGCCTGCGGCAGGAACAATTTCATACAGGGTAACGGTTGGCCCAATGGTGGCGCTGATTTTTTGAATCTCTATATCATAGTTGCGCAGTGTATTGATGATCTGGTTTTTGTTGTTCTCCAGTTCTTCAGGGTCCTGCTGCACAGTGCCATCGCCATAATCAGTCAGCAAATCAACGGACGGATATTTATAGCCTTTCAGTCCCATCGTGGGATCGTAAGGTTTTGTTTTTTCCTGCGCCGGAACCACGGGGCTTTCCTGCTCCACAGGCTTTATTGGAGCAGAATTGATCTCTAATTTTAATGCGCTTTCGGGCTGTTTCAACTTTGTTTCTTCATCAGGAACAGAAAATTGTTTGGCAGCAGAAGTTTCCGGGTTGATCTGTGTAGGTTGCAACGGTTTTGCTTCAGGTTTTAAAACCGTAATGCGCTCATAGCCTTCTTCTTCTTTTTTTATTTTAACCACATCTTCTTTTTCAACCAGTTTTATATCGTGTTTATATCTTTCCACACTACTGTCAATAACCAGTTTTGCGCCATTATCTTCTGTACTGTCCGTTTGCCATTCCTGAATATCGTTTGAAGCGCCCGAAGCATCTATAACAGGCTCCACGCTTTCCGATCCGGGAGGTACATTAAGAGGTCGTTTCTGTAATCTTTTAGGAAAACTGAATACCGGGTTGAACTGCCAGATGAGGTATGCAATAACAACTAAACACAAAATTGCTGCGGCGCCTATGTAGCCAAGAGAACTTTGCAGCCATCCGGAAATTACTTTGCCAACACCGCCGCCCCAACTAAACTCTTCATTTGGCAGAAGAAATGCCAGGATGGTAGAAACGGAAAGCATGCCAAGCGTTACATATTTCATATTGCGCCAAATAGAATAAATCCTTCTGCGCCACATTAAATTAATACCTACTACAAAAAAGAATGTGCAGATAAGTATGGCCGCTACGCCAAATAATTTGTAAATAAACAGGTGAGAAACGAGTGCACCGGTTTTACCCAGTAAATTTTCCACGCGCACATCAAGATCAGCAAGCAGGGCAAAGCCGCGGGATACCTGTGCAAAATCCTGCCGCCAGGTAAAAAAATAGGAAATAAATGAAAGTAAAAGGAACACGGAAATGAGCAAAAAAACCAGCCCGGTGATCTTCCAGGTGCGTTCATCACTTGCCAGTTGCTTTAACTGAATTTTTTCCACCGGCTCTTGTTTAAGTACGGTTTGTTTTCTATTCCTGTCTGTTGATCTTTTATTCGTCTTTTTAACCCGGGTGGCCATAGGGCACAAAGATAACCCCTAATCGTGATTTTTAAATTGATCGCCCCAAATTGAAAAAAAAGTTTATTTAGGCAAGTAAGTGTGTTTTTTTATTTTTGAAACCATTTTAAATCAAAGCAGTGCAATACGCTCTGTTTTAAGAACTGGGTGTATGACAAAATTATTCAGAGATTTTTTTGAAAGTGAGCGTTCGGGCGGGATCGTATTATTATTTACTACGGCCATTTCACTGTTTTTAGCAAATTCCGGATTTGCAGCTCAATACATTGGCTTCTGGAATATCAATTTTCAGGGACATACCATTGGAGAATGGGTGAACGACGGGCTGATGGCAATTTTCTTTTTACTGGTAGGCCTTGAACTTGAAAGAGAGCTTTACGGTGGCGAATTATCCAATATTAAAACGGCTGCTCTACCCATTATTGCCGCAGTTGGAGGAGTTTGCCTGCCTGCAATAATTTATTTTGCTTTTAACTACGGCCAGCCAACTATTTCAGGCCTGGGTATTCCTATGGCTACTGATATTGCTTTTGCGCTCGGCGTATTGACATTGGCAGGCAAAAGTATTCCGGCATCAGTAAAAATTTTTCTGACAGCTATTGCCGTTATTGACGACCTGATAGCAATTATCGTTATTGCTGTGTTTTATACCAGTGATCTTAGTACTACGAACCTGTTTATCTCATTGGGTATATTTGGCGTGTTGCTGATCTTAAACAGGTTAAAAATTCACAATACCATTTTTTACATAGTTGGCGGTATAGCTATGTGGTATTTCATGCTTCATTCCGGAGTACATGCCACCATTACAGGCGTGTTACTCGCCTTTGCATTGCCTTTTGGAAAAGGTGATGAAAAAACAATTTCTTACCGCTGGCAAAATAGCCTGCATTTCCCGGTTGCATTTATCATTCTGCCCATTTTTGCATTGGCCAATACTGCTATACCTATTGCTCATAATTGGTATGAAGGGCTTACTACAAATAGTAGCATGGGCATTATAGCCGGGCTGGTGTTAGGTAAACCGGTGGGCATTTTTATTTTTTCATTGGTTGCAGCGGCAATAGGGTTAGCCAGAATGCCTTCAGACATGAACAGGCGCCATTTGCTTGGAGTAGGCGCATTGGGAGGCATTGGTTTTACCATGTCAATCTTTATCACGCTGCTGGCTTTTGATGATAGCGTTTATATCAACAATTCTAAGATAGCCATCATGGCGGCCTCAACCATTTCTGGTATAATAGGATTTATGATTTTGAAAACTGCCGGAAAAAGAAAATGATTTCTTACGGTATGCAAAAGCATCAACAGTTTAGGCAACTTGTTTTAATAAGTAATATACTGGGCATTCTGGCCCTTGGCGCTTTTTACGCAAGAAGATTTTCCATGTTATTATTTGACTCTATTGCTTTGGTACTCGGTAGTATTTTATTTATACCGACAATATATTTATTAATAATTTTCTTTAATAATAAGACACTGCGTACAAATAAGTATGATGGCTTTCAATTAATAATAAGGCTGTTTATTCCACTGCTCATCTTTTACTTTTTTTTATCTAAATAATGCCTGATGCCTTCCAAAACACCCGCTGCCGTGGCTTGTTTTGAAAAGTAAACATGGCGGCTTTGCCTTAACGATTCCAGTTCTGGGCTGTGGTTGGCTACAACAATACCCCTGGTTTTTCCGCGCAGCATACCTATGTCATTTCCACCGTTGCCGGCAGTGATGAATTTTTCTATTGGTAATTTCCATTTATAACCCAGGTAGCGTACCGCATTGCCTTTGCCGGCTCTTACCGGTAAAATATCAAGGTATTTATTGTCAGTAAGAAAAATGCGCGCGCGTAGTTTGCGGTCATCTAAATACCTGTATAGTTCAGCCAGGTCGTCAGCAGAAAAATTTTCATCAACATAATAGCTCAGCTTATAATCCCATTGCGCCATTTCTTCCTGCAATTTCATCTTAGGGTAGTCTTCCATTGCCTTTAAAAGGTCGCTCCGCCTCCACTGATGATTGATATGGCTTTCCCAACCTGTATCGGGTATAAAATCTTTTGTATAATAAATTTCTGTACCGGTTGAGCAGATGAGTATGTCAGGTTCGGGCAGGTCGTACTCTGCTAATGCTTCTTTTGTAAGAATGTGGCTGCGGCCACTTGCTATTCCAAATACAAGGCTGCCCTTATTATCCTGCACCCATTGTTTTAATTCCGGAAGACCGTCTGTATTAGCCCCGTCTACAAGCGTTCCGTCAAGATCTGATATCAGGCAAAGTTTAGCTTTTACCAGCCTCTTTCCTACCGACAGATTTTTATCATATTTTTCTACTTTATTGTTTTTATAAAGTTCATCAATTAAACTGATGTAACGATTGGAGTGCGCTTCCCAGGTATAATTCTCCTGCCCTGCCTTAATGCCGTTTTCAGAAAATTTTTGCCACAGCGTACTGTCTGAAATAATTTTTTTTAGCGCTGCTGCAATAGCTTTGGTATCTTCTACATCCACCAAAATACCGTTATCTGCGCTTTCAATTATTTCTTTGGGGCCGCCTGTGGGTGAAGCCACAAGTGGCAACCCGCATGCAGCGGCTTCCACCAGCGTAAGGCCAAAATTTTCACCCGGAGTTGCATTTACAAATACACCTTTTTTTCGGGCGGCCAGGCGGTATATTTCAGGAATCTCGTAATTGGGTTCGTTCTTTTTTGGAAGCGCAAATTTGCCATAGAGATCGTATTTATCCATCAACAATAAAAGGTTGGTAAGAATTTCTTTTTCATCGACGGGCATTTTACTGATATCTTTTCGCACCCCGGCAAATATGGCCAGGTTGGCCATAGCCTGCAGCTCTTTATCTTCGCCATAAGCACGGATGACGGTTTCAAAATTCTTCCTTTTATCGGCTCTTCCTATTGACAGGATCAATGGCTTTTCTGGTGAAAACAAAAACCGCTCAATTTCTGCATTAATACGGTACAAAGCTTGCTCCTGTTCAATGCCCATGCTAAAAGATGGCATGTCTAACCGGTAAAAAGGATAGAAAACACCGGTATTGATGCCAGGCGAGATCACTACAAACTTTGCTTTTTCTTTATTAGTATAATGTTTGTATTGTGTGTTAATTTCATGGTTGGTGCTTACAATCACAAATTCTGAATGCTTCAGGGCTTTTTCTTCTGCCTGAATGCGGCGCTCCATATTAAACCTTTCATTGATCTTAGACTCTAACAGACCCTCCTTTAGCAATATTTCTTTTTTATTGCGCCCCAGTGAGTGGCCCGTGGCCACCTGTGGGATGGCGAATATCTTGCTGATCTCTCCTGCTATATAATTACCATCGGCATAGTGGCCGTGCACTACATCAGGAAAGTCATTTTCCTTTTCTATAAATCGAATGGTTTTATCTACAAACTCATCAAGGTATTCCCATAACTGTTCTTTTTCGCGGTACATTTTACCGCCGCAGGGAATGCGTACGATACGCGCTTTACTGTTCACCAATTCAATTTCTTTACCATAAGCAGGAGAGACTCTTTTATCATTGATCATTCGGGTAAAGAGATCAACTTTTCTTACTTTGGGATGGTTTGACAGAGAGGCCAAAAGTTCCAGCACATATTTAACCTGGCCACCGGTATCCTTATCCCGTCCTATTTCGCTGTTTTCATATCGTACCAAACCATGGGGGCTAAAAAGTTGGATGTAATATTGACTCATGTGCAAAAACTTTTTTATGTTCGTTCGAAATATACCTAAAATTATACCAATGGCAGGAATTGTTGATACCCTATATGCAGGCGCCGGATTCAGTAACTGGGAAATAGGAGATATAACGGTGATAAAGCATAATGGAGAGTTTCATCTGTTTCACCTCATCATCCCTAACCATGATTATATTGCTCATGCTGTTTCTAAAGACGGCATCTCATGGAAGCGTGTAAAGAACGCATTGTTTGTGGGCGACCCCGGCGACTGGGATGATGACATGCTTTGGACCATGCACGTGTGCTATGTAAACAACCGCTTTGAAATGTATTATACGGGTTTACACCGGGCACACCGAGGTTATACATCGCGCATTGGCCTTGCTGTTTCTGACGATTTGTATAACTGGGCAAAAGTGGAAAACCACATTTATCCATTTGGTTCTAAAGGACCGCATTACGAGTGTGATGAGGATAACCCCAGAACATGGTTAAGCTTTCGCGACCCCTATTTTCTACAGCACGAAGGTGAAGATTATTTCCTGGTATGTGCAAGAGCTTCGTACGGGCCTGTTTCCCGCAGAGGTTGTGTTGGTATTGTAAAATTAAAAGATAAAAAGCCGGAATATTTGCCACCGCTGCATTACCCAATGGTGTATGATGATGTGGAATGCCCCTGCGCGTTTGAACTAAAAGGAACCTATTTCCTCATCGGCTCCATTCGCGAAGATATAAAAGTGCGCTATTGGTTTGCGCCCGAATTTTTAGGCGAGTACCACAGCTTTCACTCCAATGTATTAATGCCGCAAGGCAATTATGCCGCAAGAATTGTAAGTGACGAGAACCGATTGCTGATATATGCTTTCTTTTTCACGTATGGTAAATTAGATTCGCTGCGCGTTTTGCTTCCGCCTAAAGAACTTGATGTAGACAAAAAAGGACGTCTGATACTAAAAACCTATTACCTGTGGCAAAGAAAAGTGTTACGCTCTCTGGAGCAGCGCCAACTACTGGCTCCACGCAAACTGCTCAACAACCGCACATCTTCGCTTGAAATACAAAAAGATAAATGGATCTGTGGTTCAAGAAGCGGGTATGAATTGTTCGTTTTTGAAAAGCCTTCTGAGGATTTTATATGGGAAGGCGTTCTAACCGTAGAAGGCATGGGCAAATTGGGGCTGGTAACCGATATAGATGAAGAGGGCAGCGGCTATTATTACTCGTTAGATGTGGTGAACGGGCGCTTACAGGTAAGAGCATGGGGATATAATCCTGATGACAATAAATCCAACTTTACGTTTATCGCTCTACAAGATCATATGTTTGCCGTAAACGAAAACTTTACGTATCATTTCCAGGTAATAAGGTATGGCGGTTATATTGAACTTTCAATTGATGGCGTAGTAAAAGCTTCGCTGGCCGATTATAAATATGCGGGTAAAAACATGGGCATTTATTCGGCTTCATCGCTCATTTCGCTTCAGCAGTCTGTTATAAAAGTGCTGCCGCCGCCTACAAGTGAATATGGCGGCCCAACAGAACAGGACTTGCAGTCTACGGATATTCTATCAATTTAAGAAACTATTTGCTCAACTCCAGTATTTGTACGCCATTGGCGCCGTCAGTTGATTTCCACTTTTGTTCTTTTCTTTTATTGGTAGTAATGATCCATGTTTTTGAAAACTCTGAATTAGGGCTTTCAATACCCACATAAGGGCCTGTAGCATGCCAGCCAAAAGGCGAATTGTCTATTTTACGCGACCCGAAAATGTTGTACTGAATATTTTTTTCACCACTGCCGTTCTTTTTAAACGTCATGGTGCCAATATTGCTCAGTGACACACCCTGTTGCCCGGGGGCAGAGGTTTCATACCTGTCAATATTCCAGGTGCCAACCAATTTATGCGCACAGGAAGAAAGTAAAAAAACTGATGCCGCTATGGGTAATAAGAATTTCGTTTTCATAATTATTCAATTATTTGTTTTATTAATCAAAACGTTTTAGGCATATTTGAATGCCAATTTATAAATTTAACCGGAACCTTCATACAAAACAAAACATTATGGGAATATTCTTACCATATAACGTTTTTCCATTAAATTTATAAAAACGGTAGAAGCATTTGCATCATTTTTTTCACAGCATAAACAACATTACATGAGTTTATTTAAAACTTTGTTTTTTTTACTGTTGGGCTGTCTATCCATCAGTTGTAATTATAAAGAGCGTGAAGCAGCTCTTCAGCAAAAAGAAGAAATGCTGACACAAAAAGAGCATAAGTTGCTGATTTGGGAAAAAGATTTACAGCTTAAAGAAGACTCTATAAAAATACTGATTGCAAGAAGAGACAGCAGCTCTTTTGCCGACAGTATTTCGGTATTACCGCCAGAACTGCATGGCGATTGGACTGCCAAAATGATTTGCATTGAAACCAATTGCCCCGGTTCTGCTATTGGCGATGTGCAAACCGATACCTGGCAGGTAACCACGCAGGATTCATCGCTCATCATCAAATCCATAGCACGCGATGGCCAGATCAACCGCGTGTACACCGGCTCATATTTTTTGGGTAATACTATCAAAGCCTCTGTATCAACAGAAAACCCTGCTCGCGGCGGAAAAAGGGTTATTGAACTGACTGACATCAGGAATAACAAAATGAAAGGTACCAGGACTGTAATTCAGGCCGGCGGCTGCCGAATACTGTACTCAGTGGATATGGACAAGAAACAGTAATCCAAAACATTTCTATGCTACAACTATTAAGCATTTTTGATACCACGCTGCCTGTAACCAACCCGGTACTAAGGCTTTTGATTGTATTGGTAATCATCTTAGCAGCTCCGCTATTACTTAACAAAATAAGGATACCACACCTCATTGGCCTTCTTATCGCCGGCGCTTTTATAGGGCCTAATGGTTTTAACATACTGGAGCGCGACAGCAGCATAGTGGTAACCGGCACAACAGGGCTTTTATACATTATGTTTTTAGCAGGCCTTGAAATTGATATGGCTGATTTTAAGCGCAACAGCAGCAAAAGTTTGGTATTTGGTATGTATACATTTATAACACCTATGATATTGGGCTTTATTGGTGCGCGCTACCTTTTAAATTATTCGCTGATTTCGTCTGTGCTTATTGCCAGCTTAATATCATCTCACACGTTGCTGGCCTACCCCATTATTTCAAGAATGGGGGTAGCTAAAAACAAAGCCGTAACCATTGCAGTGGGTGGAACAGTGATTACTGATGTCTTGGCGCTGCTGGTACTTGCAGTTATCGTTGGCATGACTCAGGGAGAAATGAATACCATGTTTTGGGTACGCATGGGCATTTCGGTAATATTGTTTGGCGCAGCCATTATCTTTTTGTTCCCCATTATAGGGCGCTGGTTTTTCAAAAGGGTTGATGATAAAATATCGCAATACATCTTTGTATTGGTCATGATGTATTTTGGTGCATTATTAGCCGAATTGGCAGGCATTGAAGCCATCATAGGAGCATTTTTGGCTGGCCTGGCCATGAACCAGTTGATTCCGCATACCTCTACCCTTATGAACCGCATTGAATTTGTGGGAAATGCTTACTTCATACCTTTCTTTTTGATCAGTGTAGGAATGCTGATTGATTATAAAGCTTTTTTGACCAGTTTTGAAACCATAAAAGTAGGCCTTGTATTAACAGCGATGGTAACACTTGCCAAGTTCTTAGCGGCCTGGGCAACCCAAAAAACATATAAACTCAGCGTTGATCAGCGCCGACTTATTTTTGGCCTCAGTTATGCACAGGCGGCAGCCACGCTGGCCGTGGTTTTAGTGGGCTATAATATTATTATTGATGAAACCGTAACCGGCGAGCCCATCAGGCTTTTAAATGAACACGTACTCAATGGCAGCATTCTTACCATTTTAATATCGTGTACTTATGCCTCAATTGTGGCACAAAAAGGCGCCAGAAATATTGCTTTACAGGAAGCCTCCGAAGTGGAACCTGACGAAGCAGCATCTAATGAGCGCATTCTCATCCCCATTAATTATATTGAAACAGCAGACGATCTGGTGCAACTGGGCATCACTATCAAATCAAAAAATAATAAAGACGGGTTGTTTGCTTTAAATGTCATTGAAGATTCAGACAATCTTGCTTCAGAAAAAAAAGCAAAAAAAATTGTTGAAACAGCCACCACCGCGGCTATTTCAGCTGATGTTAACCTGAAGCCCCTTATTCGTTATGACAGGGACGCGGTAAGCGGCATTACCGGTATTGTAAAGGAAAACGGCATTACTGATATTGTGTTGGGCCTGTCGCAGACCAAAGGTATATCTCGCGCTTTTTTGGGAAACCTGACAGATGGAATTTTAAAGATCAGCAATACTACTACGCTTATTTATAAGGCCACACAACCATTATCAACCATCAAACGACATTTGATTTTGGTACCGCCCCATGCTGAGAAAGAAATCGGCTTTCCCTTTTGGCTGATCAAAGTGTGGAATATTTCACGTAACACGGGCTCTAAACTTATTTTCTACGGTAACATAGAAACACTTGAATATATAAAAAAGATAAATGATCAGCATCCTGTTCCTACAGAATTTATTGAGTTTGACCAGTGGGATGATTTTCTCATATTTTCCCGTGAGGCATCGGAAAATGACAATCTCATTATTATTATGAGCCGTACAGAAGGACTTACCTATAACGCAGGCATGCAAAAGATACCGCGTTATTTGAACAATTATTTTAAAGAAAACAGTTTTATTCTGGTTTATCCCAAACAATTAATTTTAGATACTGGTAACAGAAGGAATATCAACTACCGCGACCCGGGCTTTCATGGTTCGGTAGAGATATTAGATGAAATAGGTAAATCTATCGGAAAGTTGTTTAAGGTCAAATAGAGTATAAATTTGACATCACAATTAAAATCTGCTAACAGATTTTACGGTAATTTTTTCACCAAGCATTTCTCTAACAGTATTAGCAATTCCTTCAGCGTCATATCCGCATTCTCTGTGCAATTCCTTCAATGTTCCATGCTCTACAATTCTATCAGGAATGCCAAGTATTTTCACTTCGTTTTTATAACCATGCGTAGCCATAAACTCCAGCACTGCGCTGCCAAACCCGCCCTTAATGGTTCCGTCTTCTACTGTAATTAATTTTTTATATTGGGTGCAGGCCTCGTGCAATAAGGCTTCATCAAGGGGTTTTACAAAGCGCAGATCATAATGACCGGCAGCAATACCTTCTCTTTGCAAGTCACGTATAGCTTCAGCTGCAAAGTTTCCAGGGTGGCCAAAGCTTAGGATGGCAATGTCAGAACCATCTTTTAGTTTACGGCCTTTGCCAATTTCAATTTCGGTGAAAGGCTTTTGCCAGTCGGGCATCACGCCTTCACCGCGCGGGTAGCGGATGACAAATGGCGACTGGTTGCTTTCCAGTTGCGCGGTGTACATCAGGTTGCGCAACTCCACTTCATTCATTGGTGCACTAATCACCATATTAGGAATACAACGGAAATAAGCAATATCGTAACAGCCATGGTGTGTGGGGCCGTCATCACCCACAAGCCCGCCCCTGTCAAGGCAAAATACCACGGGCAATTTTTGAATGGCTACATCGTGCACAACCTGGTCGTATGCCCGCTGCATGAACGAAGAATAAATATTACAGAACACCCGCATGCCCTGAGTAGCCATGCCGGCACTAACCGTTACAGCGTGTTGTTCGCAAATGCCTACATCAAAAGCTCTTTCGGGCATTTCTGCCATCATGTATTTAAGGCTGCAACCCGAAGGCATAGCCGGGGTAACGCCAAATATCTTATTGTTCTTTTCAGCCAGTTCAATGATTGTTTTTCCAAACACATCCTGATACTTGGGTGGCTGCGGTGTTTCAAATGCTTTTTTGTATATCTCGCCAGTCACCTTATCAAACAGCCCGGGCGCATGCCATTTAGTTTGATCCTGCTCGGCCAGTGCATAACCTTTGCCTTTTGTGGTGATCACGTGCAAGAGTTTTGGGCCGGGAATATTTTTAAGATCAGCAAGCGTATCTACCAGTTTGCTGATGTTGTGCCCGTCAATCGGGCCAAAATAGCGGATCTTTAATGCCTCAAAAAAATTAGCGCTGCTGCTCACCATACCTTTCAGGCCTTCGGCCAGCTTATGCCCCATGGAACGGGTGAAATGCCTGCCTACCGGTAGTTTGCCGATAAGGTTCCACACATCATCTTTAAATTTATTGTATGCCGGCGAGGTGGTGATATCGGTAAGATATTCTTTAAGCGCACCAGTATTGGGATCAATGCCAATCCCATTGTCGTTTAAAATAATGAGAATATCGCTGTTGGCAACGCCTGCGTGGTTCATTGCCTCAAACGCCATCCCCGCGGTCATAGATCCGTCGCCGATCACGGCCACCACCTTCTTGTCGTGCTCACCTTTGTATTTTGCTGCGATGGCCATACCTAAAGCCGCTGAAATAGATGTGGAAGAATGGCCCACACCAAATGTATCATATTCACTTTCAGTGCGCTTTGGAAAACCACTGATGCCCTTGTATTTACGATTGGTGATGAAGGAATCTCTCCTGCCTGTAATGATCTTATGGCCGTAAGCCTGATGACCAACGTCCCAGACCAACTGATCATAAGGAGTGTTATACACATAATGCAAAGCCGTGGTAAGTTCTACCACGCCCAGGCTGGCGCCAAAATGGCCACCATGAACGCTTACTACATCTATGATATAATGTCTGAGCTCTTCGCAAAATTCATGCAACTTTTCTACCGGAAGTTTTTTCAAATCTTCGGGCGAATTAACCAATTGTAATAACGGGCCGGGTGTAATCACTTGCTTTAAAATTATCGTACAAAGATAGTTTTTTAGGGGTAACTGCCAACCATGCACCCTATATCAATAAGTGAACCAAATTTCTGGTTATTGCACTGCAAAAGCGCCCACTTGTATAGCGTTTTTACCATTGATAATTTTTAGTCCTCTTTAAGTGGAACAACGAACCTTTTATCACAAACCCGGAGAAGAAGTGAAAACGTTGGATCTGGAGAACATAACAGAGATCATCAGGTCTATATCTATCAGCGCTGCGGGTATTATTTCAGGTTAACAGGATAGTTATTCTAAAAACTTACAGGCTGAAAGGAATGAATGGCGCTGCTGACTTCGGCGATCAGCGACGCATCTTTTTCAATGGCATTGCCAATCACAATTACATCGGCGCCAGCCTTACAATTGCGATAAGCTTTTTCGGGGTCTTTAATGCCGCCACCCACAATCACGGGTATATCCACATTTTTAGATACAGCATAAATCATCGTTTCGGTAATGGGCGTTTTGGCGCCGCTTCCGGCATCCATGTAAATCAGTTTCATACCCAGCATTTCACCTGCCATGGCTGTGCATACAGCTATATCACTTTTATCAGCCGGTAAAGGCGCAGCATTACTTATATAAGAAACGGTGGTTGGTGCACCGCCATCCACAACAATGTAGCCTGTAGAAATGATCTCAAGCCCGCTGCTTTTTACAAAGGGCGCTGAAACCACATGCTGGCCAATCAATAATTCGGGATTTCTGCCAGAGATTAAAGAAAGATATAGAAGCGCGTCAGCATAAGGACTTACCTGCGATGGGCTTCCCGGAAACAATACTACGGGTATGTTACAGGCTGACTTGATTTGCTGAATTACCTCACTAAGATGATTGGAAAGTACCAGGCTGCCTCCTACAAAAAAGTAATCAACTTTTGCAGTCACGCAAAGATCAATCAGATTGTCAAGTGAGGATGTATCCACGCCGTCAGGGTCAATCAGTACAGAAAATGATTTCTGTGCCTTTTGTTTCTTTTCTACTAATGATGTATAAATTGTCATCTCCATCAGGCGGCTAAAGCTTTCGTGCAAAAATGCAAAAACTTTTTTAAATGGAGGCATATCATTGCATTGCTGAATACTTTTGAGTACATTCGAAAACATGGTTACACAAGAAATTTATCATACGCTGAAGAATATGCTGGTTACAGAGCATAGTAAAAGCCAGATGCAAACCATTGTGAGCTATGTTGGTAATAGCCAGGCAAGGTTTGACGCGCTTGTAAAAATATTTTTGGAAAACGATCGAAAAATCACGCAGCGTGCGGCATGGCCACTTAGTAATTGCGCTGAACAACATCCCGGTCTTGTGCAAAAACATTTGAAGCATTTATTAAATAAAATGAGCGACCCGCAACAACATTCTGCTGTAAGAAGACAAGTGCTTAGAATCTTTGACCTGATTGATGAAATACCCAAATCATTGCATGGCCGTGTGATGAATGTATGCGTTGAGAGCATTGCAAGCCCCACCGAACCCGTGGCCGCGCAAGCCTTTGCTTTAGGCATTTTACAAAAGTTCACAAAAATTTACCCTGAAATAAGGCATGAGATTGAAACAATTATTGAGAGTCGCCTACCTAATTCTACAGCAGGATTTAAGAGCCGAGCCACAAAATACATGAAAGCAATTTGATCATTATGGTTGCCTCTTACCATTACGATTGCAGCACGACACACAGTATTAACAGTTTTATAAAATTTTTATTGGTGAATTATTACAAATCCCGGTTAAATTTGTCGATACCTAAAATTTATGATGTTGAGACGAACTTTTTATTCACTGGCTTTTATTTTTTTTTTCTTTAGCGCATGCAAATCAAATTCTAAACCTCAAAATATAACTGTACAGGATGAGCAGTCAATCGTACATAAAGAACCTATTCCTGAAAACGAACTGAATGCGTACAAACATAGGTTGACAGCTTATTTTGATTCTATGCTGCTAAAAACAAATTTCAATGGCAGTATTTTAGTGGCAAAAGGAGGCAACATTCTTTATGAGGCATATATTGGCTACCCCAATCCTGGAAAAAAGTCTGACACCATCAATCTGCATACAAGTTTTCACCTGGCATCTACCAGCAAACCCTTTACGGGCGTGGCAGTTATGAAACTGGTAGAAGCTGGAAAGATCAGCCTTGACAATGACATCATCAGCTATTTTTCCGGCTTCCCCTATTCTGGTATTACCGTAAGGCACCTGCTTACCCATCGTAGCGGCCTGCCCAATTATCTTTATTTTATGGATGATAAAGAAAAATGGGATCAATCGGCGATGCCATCCAACCAGGATGTTTTGGATTTTTTGATAAAGCACCAACCTGATAAAACCGCCATTCCCGGCAGAAGATTTCAATATTGTAATACCAACTATGTACTGCTGGCGCTCATCATAGAAAAAGTTACAGGTAAATCATTTCCGCAGTATATGAAGGAAACTATTTTTGAACCGCTCGGCATGAAGAATACTTTCGTTTATACAAGAAGCGACAGCGCCGGGGCAATTATGTCATATAAACCATCCGGAGCTGTATGGTCAAACGATAAATATGAATATACCTACGGAGATAAAAATATTTACAGTACGCCGCGCGATCTTTTTAAATGGGACAGCGCGCTGTACCAAAACAATTTTATAAGCAAAGCCGCTTTGGATTCATCGTTTGTACCCCGGAGTAATGAAAAGCCATCCATACATAACTATGGCTATGGCTGGCGGATGCTCAATTTTAAAAACGGTAAAAATGTGATATACCATTTTGGCAAGTGGCATGGTTTTACACCGGCATTTGCAAGGCTGACGGATGAGAAAGTTGTCATTATTATTTTAGGCAACAGGTATAGCCGCAGAATATACGAAGCAGCAAAACATGCCTACGATATTTTTGGTAGTTATTCTGAAAACAATGCGCCTACAGACCTGGAATAATTTTTTGCTTTTAATAATAATGGATCATCATAGCCTTAGGCTTGATAGTAGCTGTGTAAATGATTTATATAAGTTGGCGCGCAACGTGGCATAAATTTTTTAAATTGCTGCATGAAATTGTTAAGCGCTGCTCAAATCAGAGATTGGGATCAATACACCATCAAACATGAACCTGTTTCATCTTTGCAATTGATGGAAAGAGCCTCTAAAGCGTGCACACGATGGTTGCTGCAGAATGTTCTAACAGAAAAGTTTCTTATTTTTTGCGGAAAGGGCAATAATGGCGGCGATGGCCTTGCTATTGCACGGCTATTGAAAGGCGCCGGTAAAGATTGCCATGTTTTTATACTTGAAACAGGCGCTATAGGGAGTGATGACTTTCAAAGCAATTTTCACCAGCTTCATCAGCTAAAAACCGTTCCCATTACTTTATTGAAAGCTGCATCAGATTTTCCTGTTATTCCATCGGAAGCGATTGTAATAGACGCCTTATTTGGCACCGGTCTTAACAGGGAACTGGAAGGCATGAATGCAGCGCTTGTAAATTATTTGAATGATAGCGGTAATGTTATTATTTCAATTGACATGCCCAGCGGCCTTAAAAACGAAGCATCATCTGCAAACTGCGCGGTTATAACAGCAAGCCATACGCTTACATTTCAGTGTCTCAAACTGGCGTTCTTAATGCCGGAGAACGAGCAGTACGCCGGCCAAGTGCATATACTGGATATTAATCTACACGCTGATTTTACAGATACGATTAAAACACGCTTTCAGCTTGTGAACATACTGCGGTGCGCATCTATTTTAAAACCACGCAAAAGTTTTTCGCACAAAGGAAATTTTGGCCATGCTTTATTAATTGCAGGCAGTTACGGCAAAGCGGGTGCAGCAGTTTTAAGCGCCAAAGCATGTGTTAAAAGTGGTGCCGGGCTAACTACCTGTCATGTTCCTAAAAGCGGGGTAAACATATTACAAACAGCCGTACCAGAAGCTATGTGCAGCATAGATGGCAATAAGGAAACCATTACAGAACTGCCTATCGATCTAACAAAATACAATGCAATTGGAGTGGGGCCGGGTATTGGTATTTCGGATGAATTATTTTATTTGTTACAAACTCTTTTTACAAATGCCACGCAGCCACTGGTTTTGGATGCTGATGCTTTAAACATTCTTTCAGCAAAAAAAGAATTGCTAAGGCAATTACCCGGTAATACCATTCTTACCCCACACCCTAAAGAATTTGAACGCCTTTTTGGCCAAAGCCGTGACGATTACCATAAAAGAGAAATCGCCTTGCAAAAAGCTGCGGAACTAAACATCATCATTGTGTTGAAAGGCCATTACACTTTTATTGCCCTGCCTTCTGGTGAGGGTCTTTTCAACATTACCGGCAATGCAGGTATGGCTACCGGTGGCAGCGGGGATGTGCTTACGGGTATCATCACCGGTCTGTTGGCACAAGGTTACGAGCCAGCTAATGCGTCAATTGCAGGCGTTTTCTTACATGGGCTCTCAGGTGATTTAGCCGCCGGCTTACACTCGATGGAAGCCATGACAGCCAGCAATATTGTTGAAATGATTGGAAGTGCTTTTAAAGCCGTTACAGATTGAGCAAACTATTATTAATGCTTACTCCCCAGGCTTTGCAGTTTCCCGGATTTCCACACTTGTGTTTTGGCCGTTTAGTATGGGACATTTTTTAGCGATATCTGTTGCTTCGTCCAGGTTTTCAGCCAAAACAATTATATAGCCGGCAAGGGATATATCTTCAGCAATATACGGTTGTTGAAATACGCGATCATTGGGTTTTAATACCCTCCCTTGTTTTGAAAAGTGATTGCCGCCATTGGCAAGCATACCTTTTTCTGAGATATCTTTGATCCAGCTCATCCACTGTTTCATGTAGATTTCCATTTGTTCTTTAGAAGGCTGCGCTTCCTGGCTTATTATGTCCATCCGAAACAGTAATACAAATTCTTTCATTTTTACTAATCTTTTAAAGGTGCTGTCTTCTTTTAAGTTTTTCATTGCTTTTTTTATAAAGCAAAAATGTCCGCTCTCACACATATTTCAATTGACATAGATCAAAATCGCATTATTTGGATTTAAGACGGCTCAGGGTTTCTTCCCGGATATCAAGATAAGATGCCAATATTTTGTTAGATACCTGTTGGATCAAAGCAGGATTTTCATTCAAAATAATTTCATATCGCTGCTTGGCATTTAGGGTTACTCTTTGCTCAATTTTACTGTTTTGAAAGGAATAAGCCATTTCCAAAATTCGTTGATAAAAGTTTCTCCAATTATCCATTTGGCTATTTAGTCGATAAAAATCTGTATGACTGATTGCTAAAAGCTCGGTATCTTCAAGAGCTTCTATCAATTCTATGGTGGGCTTTTGAGAAATGAAACTTGTTAAGGCAGTTCCAATATAATTATCGAACATAATATATCTTGTCTTTTCCTGCCCGTTTTTATCTACAAAAAATATACGTACACAACCCGTTTGTACAAAGTAAAATTCTTTGCAAATAATACCTTCATGCAACAAATATGATTTTTTCTTACGGCCTTTTGCCTGAAACAGGATTGTATTTTGTTAAGTTCCTCTCCATCAAAGTCGGCAAACATCTTAAGCACCGATTTTAATTTGTCTGTCATTTCTTTTGTTATTCATGTGATTTGCATGATAGATGTCCTTAACCGTTTATAGCGCTTTTATTTGTTGGCTTATAGTAAAGCATTACAGCGCCATTGCCGAATATTTTTGTTTTAGTGAGCTTAAAAACAGTTCTGTCGATGTCTTCAAACAACGGCAAGCCGCTACCAGCCACAATAGGGTGCACACAAAGCTGGTACTGGTCAATCAAGTCAAGTTTCATCAGTTGTAAAATCAGACTGCGACTGCCTATAAGAATGTCTTTTCCCGATTGCTGTTTAAGTTCTGCTATTTCTTTTTCTATATTCTGATCTGCCAACCTCGCACTTTTCCATTCTACGCTATTGAGTGTTCTGGAAAAAACAATTTTTTGGATCTTATCTATAATAGCGGCAAAATCGTCCATTGATTTTTCACCAGAAGGTTTCTCAACCAAAGTTCGCCAAAATTCCATAAGCTGATAGGTTTTCCTGCCAAACAGAATGGCATCCGCATTGCTTAATAAATCTGCGTAATATTGATGCAGTTCCTGGTCCGAAATCCCTGCTGTATGGTCGCATACCGCGTCAAGTGTCGTATTGATTGCTGCAATTACTTTTCTCATATCTCATACCTTTTTACAAGATGTAAATCAATAAAGTCTCTCCACCCTTCACTATTAGCTTTTATATACCACTTTCCATTGATTTTTGTGTTTTCTTCATCTATTACACCACTAAACTTCAAACCTGTTCCTTCAATTTTAAACTCATCGCCTATAGTAGAGCATTTCATTATACCGTTTTCCTCTCTTGAGTTGAAGTATTGCATTTTAGCTTCGTGTAAGGCGTTGTCCAACATTATAATTTCAAAAGTTTCGCTTCTGTCGTTTCCCATCATAACGTCTGCCCTATGTAAAATGTAATTTCCGCCAAGTATCAATTCGTAACTGTCAGTACCAACTAATTTTTGGCTGTGCTGACCAGACTTTATATCTCCGGTGGTTTCCCAAACACCAATAAGTCTTTTAAAATTACTGTTCTCTATTTTGTTCATTAAGGTTGAATTTCTAATTAATGTTTCATCATATTTCTAATTTTTTAAATAAAACAACTTTATTTTCCTCATAAGTTCTAAACTCAAACCCCATCTTCTTAGCGAATTTTAATGCGTTTTTATTTATTTGTTCGGTTTTCGCTACCAACGTTTTAGCATTATATTCTTCCCGAGCCAAACAGAAAAGATGTTCAAATGCCTTAGCCATGATCCCTTTGCCCCAGTATGCCGGAAGCAGAGAGCCACCGATTTCTATCTCATGCGTTTCTTCGTCCCAATGGTGCAATGCACAATCGCCGATGATTATATCAGGATTAGCAGCCATTCTGATCGTGAAAATTTCATTACAAACGGATGCAATAGATTCTGCAAATTCAGTGGGGGTTTTGTGTATACCGGTGCGGATTTCAGATTGGAGTCTTTGTTCAACCTTTGGAAAATACAAATTATGAAATGCCTCTGCATCTTTCATTGTCAGTCTTTTTAGCAGGATATGTTCATTGCTCAGCATTATTCTTAATTTGAACTGGTGTAATGAAGTGTTGTTCGCTATGATTTGATTTCAGTAATTCAACGGGTTTTTTGGTGCACTTCACAGTACGATGTGGTCAGTACATCAATAAAAACGGAAAGTGTCAGTTTTTATAATTCGTAAGCTGTTATCTTATTTATTTTATTTTTTCACAGGGGTCAGATGGGTGAGTATACACAGCCATTTACCACCTTCGTTTTTGTACACATCTGTAATCCACTCATCTGCTTCCATGGGTTGCCCCTGCCAGTTTCCTTTGTTCTGACCACGGCCCGTTACCAGTGCTACATCTCCGTAAACTTTTACCCGCAGCACTTCTTTGTTCATCGCTGAATGAGAAAGCAGTCCTTGTTTCAGTACTTCAAAAAACCGCTCTTGCGGTATAATTCCACCCTGACTATCTACCAATACCCAATCGTTGGTAATACATTTTTTTATTTCTGAAATGTCATTTGTGACCACCGCCCGGTTGAAATTGTCTTCAATGTATTGGAATTCTTTAATCAAATCTGTTTCATTCATACTTTCGTTTTTTGATGATGGTAAAGAGAAATCCATTGATCAGGATTTCTCTTCTATTTTTCGTTTACTTATTTTGCTAAAGCACTTTCAACAAAACATTTCATAGCTTTTTGCAAGAATAAGGCAAATTCAGGCTGCGGATTTCCATCCGTAACACTCGCCAAATAGCGGTCGTCATTTAAATACATGTCACCCAATCCAGCATAAGCACAAGCTTTTTGATCTGGCACAACTGAAGTGCCCCAAAATTTGCTCACTATCCCATAATGCCTTGCAACGTGCTGTTGTACGATGTCCGATTCCGGACTGTCGTTTTTCATGGTAAATAATTCACTGAAGACATTTTCCATATCTTTTTGAAGTGCTTCAACACCCGCCTTACCAAGCTTCATCAAATCTTTTTCAGATTGTTCAACGGTTTGTGCTCCGTACTTATTCATTGCTTCTTTTCTGTAGATCGTTCCCACTTCTTTGGGAAAACCTTTGTACAATTCTTCCGGATCTTTCATCATTTCTCCTTTTTTAAGATTATTAATAGTGATGTCGATCGTTCTTAATAAGTCAGAAATCCTTCTTTTATGGTTGAGCAGTGCCGACTTGTGCTGCATCAGCGCTTTAACCAGATTGTAGTCAGGATCATCCATCATCTCAAGAATATCTTTAAGCGAAAAGTCCAGTTCACGAAAAAACAAAATTTGCTGCAAGCGCAATAACTCTTCATTTCCGTAAAGCCTGTACTTTTTCTCGGTTCTTACTGATGGACGAAGCAACCCAATCTGGTCATAATAATGAAGTGTGCGTACGCTCACACCTGATATTTCTGCCAATTTTTTAACTGTAAGCGTTTTCATTCTTTCTTATTCTTTTTCGACTGCACAAAGGTATAATATGACGTAACGTTAGGGTCAAGCGTTTTTTGAAATTATTTTTAAATTTCATTATAACCACCTGAGAACAAGGCTAATAATTTTTACATCTGCGGCTTTAATGTCAGAAATTTTATAAGATATCTGTCGTTGTTTGCTCACCAAGTTGCTCGGCCAGTCCAATAAGAAGTCCTTCCGTTCCCCGTATATAACATAGCCGATAGACGTTCTGGTAGTTAACCACTTCTCCAACTATTTTAGCGCCGAACTTCACAAGCCTGGATAATAATTCATCAATATTGTGAACCCTGAACATAATACGTAGATAACCGAGAGCATTAACAGGCGCTGTCCTGTGATCTGAAACAGTTGCGGGAGTAAGAAATTTTGAAAGTTCTAAACGGCTGTGCCCGTCAGGTGTAACCATCATGGCAATTTCTACGGATTGATTCCCAAGTCCCGTTACACGTCCAGCCCATTCATCTTCAACCAACATACGTCCTTCCAATATCAATCCCATTTCTTTAAAAAAAGTTATTGCTTTATCAAGGTTTTCTACAACGATACCAACGTTGTTCATTTCCAATAATTTGCTTTTTGTCATATCGTTTAAGTTTTAAGTCTGCTGACAGCGTTCATTATTTCTTCTCAGTCTTTATCCGGTCTTACTAAACCAGCAAGTTTTGCTGGCGCAACTTCACAATAAGCCGTTGTCAATGCATCAACGAATATGTCCTGGCGAACTTTTTTCATTTCTATTACTGTCCAGCCCCGCCTGCCCCATTTGCTGTCAACAGGGAAAATAGATGTCCTGTCTGCAGAAGAAAAAACATCCTGGTCAATTTCAGATAATTTTATGCACGCTCTTGTCATTACTTCATCATACGTAGCAAATATTTTATTTTTCACGCGAAAAGAAGTTTTCTCAAAGTGGGGATCTTCCGTCGTTTCAGGAAACGATAGGGCAATTTTTCTAAGTGTAGCGATTGTTATCATATCTGGTTTATTTTATTACCGGTGTCAGTTTGGTAAGCATACAGCTATCAGGTTTACTTTATTTAGCTGCTACGATTTGTTTTAAAAATTTAAAAGCATTTAACACAGCCTGGTGCATTATGGTTGCGTGGTTTTCCTGTGGCAGATAATCGAAAAAAACATTCACCTCTCTGCTTTTCAGGTTTTTAATTTTGTCGGCTAATATATTCGCATCAACTTCCATTACTCTCGGAATTTTAGTGGGAGCCAAACCTTCTTTTCCAACTCCGATATAAATATCTTTACGCTCAAAACGAGCAAGAGGCTGGTTTAATAATGACCCGTTATCCCACCACAAACTGGGGCTAACAATGATGTACTTATTAAAAAGTTCCGGTTTATTAAATAAGATTTCAGTTGCTAAAAGCCCACCTAATGATTGCCCGATAATAGTTTTTGAAGAATTTGTTTTATAGCGCGCCTGTATAAATGGTTGCAATTCGTTTTGTATAAATAAAATAAATCTATTTGAATGCCCCGAAGTCGGGTATGCATTTTTATCTTCTGCTATGGATGTAGGAAATGTAAAATCCCTCCTTCTGTCAACCGTTGCAATGCCTACAACGATTGATTTTGAAACCTGGTTTACCCATTCAAAACTATTGAACTGCACAAGCCCCACTATATGAATAAAGTCTTCATCTGCTGAGCCATCAAGTAAATAAATGACAGGGTAAACTATAGTATCTCGCGGATTATAGCCTTCGGGCAGATAGATATTCAATATCCTTTTTTCATTCAATTCTGTTGATTGTATTTCGTCAATAAAGCCAAGTACAAAAGGTTTGGCAGCATTCTTTTGTGTTGTAACATTTGTTTGTCCAAAAACCACTATGGTATATAAAATAGACAGGATAATGCAAAATATTTTATTCATTCATAAAATTTTTAAACTAAAATATATCGGTTAATTCAATGATCTTATCACCGGTAAAACGAAATATTGATATCCCTTCAAATCTTAGCTGATCACCTTTTTTTTCAAAATAAGACTTTGCGTTTTCAGCTTGTTGCTTAAATGCATCTATACCCTTTAGGAGCATGGTTTCTTCATCATTCTCAATGTTTCTAAAAACAATAGCTTTGTGAAATCTTCAACCATTCTGTCAACATCAAAACTGTTATAGCCTTCAATATAATTTGTTATCATTTCTTCGCGCCTTTCAATCATAGTGTATTTACGTTTGTGAGGGAAAATATACGTTTGGTTTATGTACTAAAATTATCATTATTTACCTAAAATCAGCCTGTCATAAGACAAGAATTTTATAGTTTATTCTCTATAGTGTTTTAACTGTTTCGCCCACATTTAGCTTGAAAATCTTTGGAGGTATCCTGATATGAAATAAAACAAAAAACAACTTTCTTAGTATATCAATGAAAAACCTTTGTACATTATTTCAAACGAATGTTCGCTTGAGTAGAACACTTTTCAATGCATCTAGGTAAATTTTAGCAATAATTCATTAACTTTACAGGCCTTTATCCGCTGCCATTCCGGAGCGGATTATTATTTTATAGTAAAAAATCACATTGCAAAAATGAGCAGCGCTACAACATTGTTCGATAAGGTTTGGAACAGTCACGTGATACGCCACATTGAAGATGGCCCCGACGTATTGTTTATTGACCGTCATTTTATTCACGAAGTTACAAGCCCCGTGGCATTCTTAGGTTTGGAGCAAAGAGGCATTCCTGTTATGTATCCTCAACGCACTTTTGCCACAGCCGATCATAACACGCCAACCATTAATCAGGATCAACCTGTTAAAGACCCCCTTTCTGCAAAGCAATTAGCAGCCTTAAGCAGCAATGCAGAAAAATGGGGCATTTCCATCTGGGCACTTGGCAGTCCTAAAAATGGTATTGTGCACGTGGTAGGCCCTGAAAACGGCATTACACAACCGGGTATGACCATCGTTTGCGGCGACTCTCATACCAGCACGCATGGCGCCTTCGGCTGTATCGCTTTTGGTATTGGCACTTCAGAAGTTGAAATGGTACTTTCCTCCCAATGTATTATGCAGCCTAAGCCAAAGAAAATGCGCATCACCATCAATGGCAAGCTGGGACGTGGTGTGTTGCCCAAAGATGTGGCGCTCTATATGATCTCACAAATAACGGCCAGCGGCGCAACCGGTTATTTTGTAGAATATGCCGGCGAAGTGTTTGAGAACATGAGTATGGAAGGCCGTATGACGGTTTGTAACATGAGCATAGAAATGGGCGCGCGGGGTGGCATGATTGCTCCGGACCAAACAACGTTTGACTATATAGAAGGACGTGAAAAAGCGCCTAAAGGAGAAGCGTGGGAACAAGCACTTGCGTACTGGAAAACGTTAAAAACAGATGCAGACGCCGAGTTTGATAGAGAACTTGTGTTTGACGCCGCCAATATTGAGCCACAAATTACTTATGGTACCAATCCCGGACTTGGCACGGGCATTACCAATAATATTCCTAAATCTGCCGAAGTGCAGGATGGTGAAGCCTCTTATAAAAAATCGTTGAACTACATGCAGTTTGAGGAAGGCGAGCAGTTGATTGGTAAAAAAGTGGATTATGTATTTCTTGGAAGCTGCACCAATGGCCGCATAGAAGATTTTCGCGCGTTTGCAACCATTGTAAAAGGCCGCAAGAAAGCTGATAACATTACAGCATGGCTGGTTCCCGGCTCGCATGTTGTAGAAGAGCAGATCAGGAAAGAAGGCATTTTGGATATATTGAATGACGCAGGTTTTGAACTGCGCCAACCTGGCTGTAGTGCTTGTCTGGCCATGAATGACGATAAAATTCCCGCAGGGAAATTGGCAGTTAGTACTAGCAACAGAAATTTTGAAGGCAGACAGGGCCCAGGTGCACGCACTATGCTAGCAAGCCCTTATGTAGCAGCAGCAGTTGCCGTAACCGGAGTAGTGACGGATCCGAGGGAGTTGATGGTATAATTTCAAATTGCAAAAGGCAGATTTTAAATAGCACAACAATTTTATATCTGTAATCTTTAATCTGTAATAAACTAAAAAAAATGGCTTACGATAAATTCACAATTCTAACATCCACTGCAGTTCCGCTTCCCATTGAAAATGTAGATACCGATCAGATTATACCAGCGCGCTTTTTAAAAGCTACCAAGCGCGAGGGCTTTGGCGACAATCTCTTCCGCGACTGGCGCTATAATAATGACGATACACCCAAGCAGGATTTTGTATTGAACAACCCAATTTACTCTGGAAAAATTTTGGTAGCTGGCAAAAACTTTGGCAGCGGCAGCAGCCGAGAGCACGCAGCCTGGGCTATTTATGATTACGGATTTCGTTGTGTGATCAGCAGTTTTTTTGCTGATATTTTTAAGGGTAATTCTTTAAACATCGGCATACTTCCGGTAACAGTTAGTGAAGCTTTTCTGGACAAAATTTTTAAAGCCATTGAAGCTGATCCCCTTGCTGGATTTGAAGTCAATCTGCCGGAACAAAAAGTCACCATTCTTGCAACAGGCGAAAGCGAATCGTTCGACATCAACGGTTATAAAAAACATAACATGATGAATGGCTTTGATGATATTGATTACCTGCAGGACATGAAAGCTGAGATAAGTTCTTTCGCACAAAAAAGTATGTATTAAATTATAGCCAAAACGCTTGCATCTACATAAAAGCATTTGCCGCAAACAAGAAGTTTTAAAACATGAATCCCCGTCATATTGAAATAATGGATACCACCCTGCGCGATGGTGAGCAAACCAGCGGCGTATCCTTTTCGTCACAGGAAAAACTTACCATTGCACAACTGCTTTTAACCGAAGTAAAAGTTGACCGCATTGAAATAGCATCAGCACGTGTAAGCGAAGGCGAGTTTCAGGCAGTTAAGGCCATTACAGACTGGGCACGCTCCCACGGCTATATTGACCGCGTGGAAGTTTTGACATTTGTTGACGGTGACACATCCATCAACTGGATGGAAAAAACCGGTGCGCGTGTGATGAACCTTCTTACAAAGGGTTCGCTCAACCACCTTACGCACCAGTTAAAGAAAAAACCCGAAGAACATTTTCAAGATGTTCTTAACGTATTACAACTGGCAGATAAAAAAGGGATAGATGTAAACGTATACCTGGAAGACTGGAGCAACGGCATGCGTCATTCCAAAGAGTACGTTTTTCAGTACATTGACTTTTTAGTTAGCCAGCATATTAAAAGGATTTTATTGCCAGATACCCTGGGAGTACTCATTCCTTCAGAAACGTATCAGTATCTCCACGAGATCAGGCAGCGCTACCCGCAATTGCATATAGATTTTCACGGACATAATGACTACGACCTCAGCGTGGCCAACGCGCTTGAAGCAGTAAAAGCCGGCGTGAACGGCTTACACCTCACTATCAACGGCATGGGCGAACGAGCAGGCAACACCCCGCTGGAAAGCACTGTGGCCGTACTGAATGATTACGTGAAGGATGTGAAAACATCAGTAAATGAAAAAGCTCTTTATAAAGTAAGCAAACTGGTGCAGGCGTTTTCAGGCTTCAGAGTGTCTCCCAGTAAACCCATTGTTGGTGAAAATGTGTTCACACAAACAGCAGGCATTCATGCTGATGGCGATAAAAAGAAAGGTCTTTATTACAATGATCTTCTGCCTGAAAGATTTGGCCGCAAACGTAAGTACGCGCTTGGCAAAACATCGGGCAAAGCCAATATTGAAAACAACCTGAAACAGTTGGGCATTCAGTTAAATGATAACGATCTTAAAAAGGTTACGCAACGCATCATTGAACTTGGCGACCAAAAAGAAACCGTGACACAGGATGATCTTCCTTACATTATTTCTGATGTGCTGGACAGCAGCGGCATTACCGAAAAAATAGTGGTGGAAAATTATGTGCTTACACATTCAAAAGACATGCGCCCATCTACTACCGTTAAGCTACGCTTTGAAGATAATAAAGTAGTAGAAGAACACGCCCAGGGCGACGGCCAATACGATGCTTTTATGAATGCGCTGCGTAAAATATGTAGCGTAAAAAAAATAGAACTTGCAAAGCTTACTGACTATGTTGTGCGCATACCGCCAGGCGGCAATTCAGATGCGCTTTGCGAAACCATCATTACCTGGGAACACAACGGGCGGGAGTTTACTACCACCGGGCTTGACAGCGACCAGACCGTGGCTGCTATTAAGGCCACACAAAAGATGCTGAATATCATTTAATCTCCTACATTTTGTAACACATAGTTTGTGTAATTTTGCGATTACCGCATCTTTATACAAAACTATTTATGAAGAAATTGATACTTGTTGCCTTCGCAACGCTTACAGGCATTGTAGTGTACGCCCAAACCGACAGTACACAGATCCATAATCCCGTTTCGGTAGAATTTAAATCTGAAGCTATTGAAAAATCAAGGCGAATGCTGCTGGACCATTTCATTGAAAATAATATGTACGGCGTGATGACTGAGGTGAACTACCTGATGGGGCTTGATGATGAAAACTACATCGCTTTATATCCGCAGGAGTTTTGGCTTTTATCTTATTGGATGAAAGATTACACCGCAATTTTGAAAACCATTGCCACCCCAGACTCCGTTATGATCCATTCAAAGGTCAAAAGAATTCCTCCTGCAAACGATTATCTGACCACCAAACTTATTGAAAAATCAAAAGATAAAGAAAGCTCTTTGATTGATGACATAAGCAATGCAATGCTTACTAAAGAAGAAATAGACCTTCTCATTATTGCCTTAAAATACCTGAATGAAAGTCTGGGCTATATTCATCCAAAGCAGGAAGAATTAAACCTGCTTGCTGATCAATTTTTAAATAATTACTCTAGCAGCCCATACGGCGGTTTTGTAAAGAAGTATATTCGCATGAAGATGGAACCCACCAATTTCGGTACAGGTTACACTATTCATGCCGGCACCTTATTGCTTTCAGGAAATGCTAAAGAATATTTTAAAAATCAAACCGTAATTGGCTTTGGAGTTGATGCCTTGCATAACAAATGGTTATTTCAGCTAAATGTTGCGTTTGCTTTTGGCAAAACAATCGCCGATATGCCTGTGGCAGATGTTACATGGCCGACGGGTTCTAAAACCTTCGGCGGACATATAGACCTCGCTGCCGGTTATTATTTATTAGATCAGCACAAGTTCAGCATGGCGCCTTATGTTAGTGTTGGCCTGTTTGGGCTTCCTTCCAATGCGGACTTTGAAAAAAATCCTGAACTCAAAGAAGCAGGCATTAAAACAAATATTGCGGGAACAATTGGTTTTATCACTGATTTCAAATTAAGTAATAAACAAAAAAATGCGTATTCCATGTACTGGAACAATGTAACGCAAACTACAGCTCTCAGATTGACTTACGGATATTTACTCACGCCTGAAAGAAATAAGTATACAGATCTTAGCGGTTCCATACACAAAATAACGTTAGGTATAGCCATCATGACAAGAAAAAATAAACGTATAGACTAAAAATTTCTAATTCTATTTTTTGCAGCCTTTTTAGCAGGCGCTTTTTTTCTTTCGCGGTACTTTCAGTCCATCCTGCTCCGCTTTGGAGATGGCGGTGCTACAGCTTTTTCCGACTGGTGACTTTATCGCCGAACCGCTCTCTGCTTGCTACTTTAAAGGGTTAGCGGTCAAATTTTTTCCGTAACATCTCCAGGCTCGATTGGAAACTATTTTTAGCCGGCTCCTTTTGTTTGTGTGCATTTCTGCCGGCATAAGCTGCACCACCATTTGCCTTTGACTTTTCATTTTTTAGCTCCGCTTCTTTCATACTTAAAGAAATTCTTTTTCTCAAAGCATCGACTTCCAGCACAGTTACCATCACTTTTTGATTGAGCTTAATCACTTCATTCGGATCGCTGACATACCTGTTAGCCATGTGAGAAACATGTACCAAGCCGTCCTGCTTCACGCCTACGTCAACAAATGCACCGAAGTTGGTAATATTGGTAACGATGCCCGGCACCTTCATGCCGGGTTTTAAATCTTCAATGCCTGAAAGCCCATCGGCAAATCGAAACGCTTCAATCGCTTCACGCGGGTCGCGACCGGGTTTTTCCAGTTCTTTTAAAATATCTTCAATAGTATATTGTCCGGTAGTTTCTGTAACAAATTGTTGTGGTTTTATCTTTTTACGAATCTCTGAGTTGCTGATCAGGTCGTTTACCGTACAATGCAATTCAGCCGCCATGTGATGCACCACTCCATAGCTTTCAGGATGTACTGAAGAATTATCCAAAGGATTTTCAGCATTAGGAATGCGCAAAAATCCTGCACACTGCTCATAAGCCTTTGGGCCAAGCATGGATACTTTCAGAAGTTCATCACGCTTTTTAAAAGGCCCGTTCTTTTTGCGGTGCTCCACAATATTTTTTGCAGTGGTAGCGGTAAGCCCGGAAACGTACATCAGCAAATGTTTGCTGGCAGTGTTTACATCCACGCCCACGTAGTTCACGCAGCTTTCCACCACGTTGTCCAAGCTGTCTTTTAACCGGTTTTGATTCACATCGTGCTGATACTGCCCCACCCCAATACTTTTCGCATCTATCTTTACAAGCTCACTCAGCGGATCCAGCAACCGGCGGCCAATACTGATGGCGCCACGTACTGTTACATCTTCATCAGGAAATTCTTCGCGTGCGGCCTGACTGGCAGAGTAAATGGAAGCGCCACTTTCGTTCACCATAAATATTGCCACGGGCTTACCAAAGTCAATGCTACGAATGAGTTGATCCGTTTCTTTACTTGCAGTGCCATTACCATAGCCAATGGCTTCAATATGATACTGCTCAACTAATTGTTTGAGCGCTTCGCTAGCTTCAGACCAATGGTTTTGCGGCGCATGCGGAAATATTGTTTGGTATTTTAAGAAGGTGCCGCTTTCATCAAGACAAACCACTTTGCAACCGGTACGGAATCCCGGGTCTATTGCCAACACTCTTTTGTGGCCTAAAGGCGGTGCAAGTAATAATTGGCGCAGGTTTTCGGCAAACACCCTGATGGCTTCTTCGTCGGCGCGGGCTTTACTGCTCATGCGAAACTCCGTTTCAATGGATTGCTTTAAAAGGCGGTTGTAACTGTCTTCAATAGCAAGCTCAAGTTGTTGTGCGGCTTCATTGGAAGAAATAATAAAGATTTTTTTCAATTGGGCAAGGGCAGCATCTTTCTCTATGGAAATATCCATGATTAAAAAACCTTCTTTCTCCCCTCTTCTGATTGCCAATATGCGGTGCGAGGGCGATTGAGACAAGGTCTCTCTAAAATCAAAATAGTCACGGTATTTCTGCGCGTCTGCCTCTTCCTTTTTTGTAGTCAGCACTCTTGATGATAACATAGCGGTTTCTTCAAACATAGACCTGATAAGGGTTCTGGCCTGCTCGCTTTCTGCCACCCATTCAGCCATAATATCCCGTGCGCCCTGTAATGCTTCTGCCGTAGTAAGTACCTGTTCAGTTATGTATTTTGTGGCTTCCTTTTCTACATTGATATTCTGCTGATCAAATAATAACCTGGCAAGCGGCTCAAGCCCTTTTTCAATTGCGACAGTAGCCTTTGTTTTGCGTTTTGGTTTGTAAGGCAGATAAATATCTTCCAGCTCTGTTGCAATAATAGAATTTTCAATCCTTAGTTTGAGTTCCGGCGTGAGTTTGCCGGCAGCCTCAATCGTTTTTAAAACAGTGTCCTTGCGCTTTTCAAGTTCATCGTAATATTTAATTTTTTCAATTACGTCGGCCACCTGCACTTCATCCATATTGCCGGTGGCCTCTTTGCGGTAGCGGCTGATAAAAGGAATGGTAGCACCTTCTGCATGCAACTGCATTACATTGGTAACATACTTTATATTTAACGAAAGGTCTGTTGCTATTTGTTGTATGTACTTAATATCCATGCTCAATTTATTTGGGGTGCAAATGTAAGGGGAATTGAAGGGTTTGGCGGAGCGAAGTTTTCAACAACTTTATTAATTAAGGCACAATGTTTATCAGCGTTCAAGCGTAACTATTTTACGTCGTAACTATAAATTATTTGATTCTTAAAATCACTGTACATATATATTTTGGTTACCTTTGTAAGTATTGAAAAAAGCTGCCTCCATACTGTTTTTAGTATCGTTTTTTCTGGCAACCACCAATGCAAGTGAATTTTTTAAGCTCAGCACTCTTATAAAACATTTTACAGAACATAAGGCTGCTGACCCTGGCTTGAGTTTGTCAACTTTTATCATCGTACATTATATAAATGATGATGGAAATAATGCTAACAGCCATGAAGGAATGAAACTGCCATTTAAAAATTTAGCAACCCAATGCTATAACACCATAGCATTAGCTCAGCCGGTTGCACTTATTATTTTCAAACCGCAAACCGGCTTAATAATAAAAGCGTTCAGGCTGCAAAACCTAGCAGTACCAACTGACAATTTTACTCACAATATCTGGCAACCTCCCCGTACCTGATTGTTAATGTGTCAATCTTTGTATTACTGCTCAGAAATTTTTCCGGCTGCTGACGAAATTTGTCATCTAAAGAAATCCACATTACTCCATAATACACATGATTGAATCCTGCCAGGCTAATAAAATGTTGCTTGGCTATCTGCAGTTACCCGTCTTGTTAAAAATAATAAGCAATAAATGCTAAATAAGATTATTGGATTTTCTATTAAAAATAAGTTTATCGTTGGTCTTTTCATATTTGCGCTTGTATTGGTGGGCGCGTACGAAACCACCAAACTGCCTATTGATGCCGTTCCGGATATAACGAACAACCAGGTGCAGGTGATTACTACTGCGCCAGCCCTGGGGGCCACAGATATAGAAAGGCTCATCACTTTTCCTATAGAACAGGCGAACAGCAATATTTCCGGGATCACAGAGATCAGGAGTTTTTCACGTTTTGGATTATCACTGGTCACAATAGTATTTAATGATGCTACCGATGTGTACTGGGCCAGACAACAAGTGACTGAAAGGCTGCAAATAGTACAAAGCCAGATACCGGACGGAATCGGAACCCCGGAGCTGGGTCCGATCAGCACCGGCCTTGGAGAAATTTACCAGTACATGGTAAAGCCTAAACCTGGTTATGAACATCGCTTTAACGCGATTGAATTGCGAACTATTCAGGACTGGATCATTCGCAGGCAATTGCTGGGCGTAAAAGGAGTGGCCGAAGTAAGTAGTTTTGGTGGCAAGCTGAAACAGTACACTATAGCGGTGTATGCCAACCGCCTGAATGCTTATAACATTACCATTAATGATGTATTTACAGCGCTTGAAACAAACAACCAGAATACCGGTGGCGCATATATTGAAAAAGGCCCCACGGTTTTGTACATCCGTAGTGAAGGGCTTATCGGCAACGTGGAAGACGTGGAGAATGTAGCCATTAAAAACACAATTTCCGGCACGCCTATTTTTATAAGAGATGTGGCTGATGTAAAGATTGGGTATGCCACCCGATACGGAGCTATGACATACAACGATGAGGGAGAAGTGGCAGGTGCTATTGTAATGATGCTGAAGGGAGCCAATAGCAGCGAAGTGATCAAAAATGTAAAAGAACGCGTAGCACAAATACAAAACAGTTTACCAGAAGGCATCATGATTGAACCTTTTCTTGATCGTACCAAAATGGTGAACAATGCCATCAGAACTGTTGAGACGAATTTGCTGGAAGGTGCCCTGATCGTGATTTTTGTATTGGTACTTTTTCTGGGAAATATGCGCGCAGGAATGTTAGTGGCATCCGTAATCCCGCTATCTATGCTTTTCGCCATTATCATGATGAATACATTTGGCGTAAGCGGTAACTTGATGAGCCTTGGCGCACTAGATTTTGGACTAATTGTAGATGGCGCCGTAATTATAGTAGAGGCTGTGATGCACCGCCTTACACATAGCAAGCACTTTACACACATGCAAAAACTTTCCCAACCGCAAATGGATGAGGAAGTGAAAGTTTCTGCCGGTAAGATGATGAACAGCGCGGTATTCGGGCAAATCATTATTCTTATTGTTTACCTGCCCATCCTTACGCTGCAAGGTATTGAAGGCAAAATGTTCAAGCCTATGGCGCAAACTGTTGTCTTTGCATTAATCGGCGCATTTATTCTTTCACTCACTTACATACCTATGATGAGTTCACTTGTGCTGAGTAAAAAAATCTCTCACAAGCCAAATTTTTCTGATAAGATCATGGTGAAAGTTGAACGTGTTTATCAAAAAATGCTGTCTGGCACTCTTCAGTTTCCCAAATTAGTAATCGTCACTGCCCTGGCATTGTTTTTCATATCGGTATTCGTTCTTTCACGAATGGGCGGTGAGTTTATTCCATCTCTTGAGGAAGGAGATTTTGCAGTAGATACAAGAGTTTTGACAGGTAGTAATTTAAATACAACGATTAATTATACACAAAAAGCAGCGAATATTTTAAAAACACGTTTCCCTGAAGTAGAAAAGGTTGTAACAAAAATAGGTAGTGGCGAAGTGCCAACAGATCCTATGCCGATGGAAGCCAGTGATATGATGGTTATTTTAAAAGATAAAAAGCGCTGGACCTCTGCTAAAACTTTCAATGAATTAGCAGAAAAAATGAGCAAAGCTTTAGAAGACGTTCCGGGCATCACAGCCAGTTTTCAGTACCCGGTGCAAATGCGTTTTAATGAGCTGATGACCGGGGCGCGCCAGGATGTTGTTTGCAAAATCTTTGGTGAAAATCTTGACTCCCTTGCTGCAAATGCTGAAGAACTTGGTAAAATTGTGAGCACTGTTGAGGGAACCAAAAACCTGTATGTAGAAGCCGTTACCGGCATGCCGCAAATCATCATTGATTATAACCGCCCACTCATTGCCCAGTATGGCTTGTCAGTAGAAGACATTAATCGGGTGGTGAATACTGCGTTCGCGGGGCAAAGCGCGGGGCTGATGTTTGAAGATGAAAAGCGTTTTGATATTGTGGTAAGACTTGCAGCAGATGAGAAAAAAAATCTGGAAGATGTTCAGAACCTGCTAATTCCCGCCCCTTCCGGCATCCAAATTCCGTTGTACCAGTTGGCAGATGTTTCTATTAAAGAAGGGCCTAATCAGATACAGCGGGAGGATGCAAAAAGAAGGATCATTGTTGGCTTTAATGTTCGTGGACGAGATGTAGAATCTGTTGTAACAGAATTACAGGAGAAAGTTACAGCCCGTTTGCAATTACCACCCGGTTATTACGTTACCTACGGCGGCTCATTTCAAAACCTTAATGATGCCAAAGGCAGGTTGATGATTGCCGTGCCAATATCACTCTTGCTCATTTTTATCCTATTGTACTTTGCCTTTCATTCTGTAAAACATGCGTTACTAATTTACACTGCTATTCCCTTGTCGGCAATTGGTGGCATCTTCTTACTTGCAGCCCGTGGCATGCCTTTCAGCGTAAGTGCAAGCGTGGGTTTTATAGCGTTGTTTGGCATTGCAGTATTGAACGGTATTGTGCTGATCGCAGAATTTAACAGGCTGAAAAAGGAAGGCATGACTGATTTAAGACGCGTAGTGTTGATGGGAACTAAAATCCGCCTAAGGCCGGTACTCATGACGGCATTTGTGGCATCGCTAGGCTTTTTACCAATGGCGCTAAGTACAGGTGCGGGAGCGGAAGTACAGAGACCACTCGCTACTGTGGTCATCGGTGGTTTGATGATTGCAACAGTACTTACACTGGGCGTATTGCCTGTATTGTATGTGATGTTTGAAAAAGGAATCAAACTGCCCCGGTTAAAAAATAAAAGATTGAAATATTCAAAAGGCGATTAACATCTATCCTGTTATGACATTATCCAAATCATTTTTAAGATGAAAAAAAATATTATGGTACGTGCTGTAGAATATATCTCATCCCGGTTGTGTCACTCACTTGTGCTGCAGCACATTTCCGGGCCTGTTAAAATGGGAATAACATTTTTGTTTTTTCTGTTAATCATAATGCAATCTGTTGCACAAACTGTCATCCACCTCCCCGAAGCAATTGAAATGGCATTAAAAAACAATCTTTCTGTAAGTAATGAAAGATTAAAAACTGAATACGCGAAAGTGTTGATCAGTTCTGCTGCCAATATTCCGCCTACACAATTAAATACCGAGTTTGGTCAGGTCAACAGTTCTTATTTCGATACAAAAATAATCGTATCGCAATCATTCAGTATGCCTGCTGTGTATCAAAAACAAAAGCAATTATTTTCCAAAGAATGGGAAGCTGCAATGATGAATGTTTCATTAAGAGAATACGAGTTAAAGAGAGTAGTTACAGAAACATACTATAATCACGTGTATTTGCAGCGAAAAAGTGCACTACTAAAAAGTATGGATTCGCTTTACGCAAATCTTTTGCAACGGGCAAACATCAGGCTGCAAAAAGGTGAAAGTAACATTCTTGAGAAAACAACGTTTGAAACCCAAAGTACAGCTATACAATTGCAACAGGAACAGGCAACACAGCAAATGCTGATGCTGGAAGAAATATTCAGGTTGCTGCTCAATACAGATAACAGGTACATACCAACAGTATCTGTACTCACATTAAACGATGATACCTTACTTAATTTTGAAAGCATACAGGAACATCCTGCCCTAAAAGTTGCAGAGTTGCAACAACAAATTGTAAAAGTTCATACCGATGTGGAGCGGTCAAAGCTTTTACCAGAGCTGATGGTGGGATACAGCAACAACAGTTTTCAGGGTTCAGGCCCTGACAATAATGTATACAACGCTGGTGAAAGGTTTCATTCCGGACAGATTGGTATTGGTATCCCAATATTTACCGGGGCGCAAAAGGCCAGGATAAAAGCCGGCCGCATTAATGAGCAGGTAGCTGCAAATAATTATCAAATAGAAAAGCAGGCTTTACAAAATGCTTACTTAAAATATTATGCACAATACAATCACTTAAGGCAAATGCTGGGCGAGTATCACAACCGATATTTAAAAAATATCAGTACCATTCACGAAACGGCCAACAAACAATTTTTAAACGGTCAGATCAACTACCTTGAATATGTGATGCTCATCAACCAGGCTATTAGTATTCAGAATACATATATTGATTTGCAGAACGATTATAATAAAAGTGTGATTTCATTAATTTATCTGAACAAATAAAGCTGAACGCTACAAATAAAAACAGGAACATGAAATTGAGTATCTATTTCGCATCCGTGGCTATTACAGTATTACTTGTAAACTGTAATACCGAAACTGCAGAGCAGGCACAGCCAGAGGAAAATGAAAATAT
This sequence comes from Bacteroidota bacterium, assembly GCA_023423285.1. GTDB lineage: Bacteria > Bacteroidota > Bacteroidia > Chitinophagales > Chitinophagaceae > Niabella. The sequence goes on along the minus strand of JAFAFV010000214.1, from coordinate 62,859 downwards.
AGCAGTATTAACTGATGTACAGTACAAAAATGCTGATATCATGATCGGCAGCGTTGAAGACAAAGAAATTTCGTCAGTGATTAAATTAAACGGCAAAATTGATGTCCCGCCCCAAAACATGATCTCGGTGTCCGCTCCTTTGGGGGGTTATTTAAGAAGTACAAATTTATTGCCGGGCATGCACGTAGGGAAAGGGCAGGTAATTGCAAGAATGGAAGATCAGCAATATGTACAATTGCAACAGGATTACCTGATGGCAAAAACAAAATTGCAATATGCTGAACAAGATTATAAACGCCAGAAGGAACTGAATCAGAGCCAGGCCAGCAGTGATAAGGTAATGCAGCAAGCGCAGGCAGAAGCAAATAGTCAGCAAATTTTAATGAATTCGTTAGCACAACAATTACGGCTTGTAAACATTAATCCTGCATCGGTCAGTTCGGGCACGATAACAAGAAGTACAAATGTTTATTCCCCAATTTCTGGTTATGTAACCAAGGTAAATGTAAACATAGGAAAGTATATAGCCCCTTCAGAAGTAATGTTTGAATTGGTAAATCCGGGTGATATTCATTTAAACCTGAGGGTTTTTGAAAGAGATGTAAGAAAATTATACATTGGCCAAAAGTTGGTTGCTTACACCAATACTAATCCAGATAAAAAATATCATTGCGAAGTCATCCTCATTAATAAAGATGTAACTGCAGAAGGTACAACGGAGGTGCATTGTCATTTTTTTAATTATGATGCTTCATTGTTGCCGGGTATGTATATGAACGCTGAAATACAACTTGATACAAAAACCGTTAAGGCCCTTCCCGATGATGCCATCGTAACTTTTGAAGGAAGGCAATATGTTTTTGAGAATACCGCTAACAACAGGTTCGAGATGAAGGAAGTCAACATCGGAAACAGTGAATACGCTTATACAGCTATTGTTGATGCCGACAGCCTCCTCGGGAAAAAAATTGTAATAAAGGGCGCCTATGCGCTGTTGATGAAACTAAAAAATAAAGAAGAATAGCTCACATAGAAGACTCTGATCGTTACAGTAAGATTGCATCGGAAAACAGAAACAAATCTCCTCAAAGGCATTTCGCGGCAGTAGTTATTTATTTATCTGAAATGGTTAATGATACAAATGGTTTTAGTATGCCAGGGCATTACATCATTTATCTTCGGCATTACAGAAATACTGAATATCCTCCGTCATGTCTAAAAAAGAATATTTTTCAGCAAGCACTTTGGCCTTTTCGTAATGGGTCTTCAAAAAAGCCTTATGGGCATTGGTTTCGGGCTGAAAAGCACGATGTTTTCTGGCCAGGGCAATTTGCTTTACCTCTTTCATCAGTTGCCGGCTTGCTTCATCAATGCAGTGTGTGGTAAACTTTTCCAGTACAAACTCGGTAGCTGCATAATTAGGATGCGCCAGGTCCACATCATAAAAGCGATAATCGCGCAGCACATCTATTACTAATTCATATGCCGGAAAATAATAGGCAGCAGGAAATTTGTTTACTATACGATGCACGGCCTCTATCAGCCGCGCCTTGCTGCGGTTGTTATCTACCACGCCATCTCGTAAGTGCCTTACAGGGCTTATAGTAAACAGTATCTTTAGTGCGGGGTTAAACAACCTCAGCCTGTGGTAACTATTGTCAAGCAGCATAATGATCTCCTCAATCGAAAGCATTTTTTTATCAAACCATTGCCCCGGCGCGCGGTGGCAATTGGCAACTTTCAATTGATTAAAGCGAGATTCAGGGTTATTATCGTTTAGCCTGTAAGAAAAAGAAGAACCCAGCGTAACAATAAGCCAGTCGGCAGTTTTTAAAAACTCATGTGCCTGCTGCCGACTTTCATTTATTTTCGATAAAACAGTTTGCTGATCCACACCTGAATATCTTGAATGGTACTCCCAGCTTTGCCAGAGTTCGTTTAAGTAAACCAGGTCTTCTTCAGCGTGAGGCTGATAGTTTATATAAGAAACAATGGCGTTATAAACACTTGCGGGATCAAATAAAATGCCGTTTGGATTTTGCAGCACATTGAACTTATGTTCAACCAGGGCGTTGCCAATATGTTCTGTAAAGCAGGAGCCGATTAAAAGAATACGATCACCGTATTGAATGGGCGGTTGTAAGTTTTCAATATGTATCGGTGCAAAAAAGTTCATGAAAGAAGTATTCATACATACAGGAAACAGCATTAAGCTATTATTATATTATCACATTACCCCATTACCTAATAATCATCCTCTGCTTCATCACTTCATAAAGTATCATACCCGTGGAGACAGATACATTCAGGCTTTCAAAATTATTTTGCATGGGAATGCTGATGTTTTCGTCGCAAATTTTAAGTAGTGCGGGGTAAATGCCTTTCTCTTCACTACCCATTACAATGGCGACAGGAATGGTAAAGTCACAGTCTGCAATACTTTTTGATGCCGTCATTTCGCTGGCAAAAACTTTTATACCGTTCATGTGCAATTCATCCACAGTCTTCATCAGGCTGCTTACACGGCAAACAGGTATTTTTTCCAGGGCGCCTGCTGATGTCAATATCGCATCTTCATTCAAAGCGCCTACACCCTTATCAGGAATGATGATGGCGTGCACTCCGCAGCACCACGCGGTGCGGGCAATGCCTCCAATATTGCGAATGTCGGTAATGCCGTCTAAAATCAAAAACAGCGGTGTTTCAGCTTTTTCTACCACAAATGAAATGATATCCTGAAGGTTTTGATATTGCACCCTGGCTATGTGAGCAATAAAACCATTATGGCCCGTAATATTAAAACTTTCAAGCTTGGCGCCGGGTACAAAGTTTACGGGAACGCCTGATTCGCCTGCAAGCCTTCGCAGTTCATGCACCTGTGGTGAAATATTTTTTTGATCAATATAAATACGATCAAGTGGCTGACCGTTGCGCAATGCATCAGCAATAGCATCAAACCCGCTGACGAGTTGCTTTTTTTTTGGCCGCTGCGGCGATCTGAAATTTTTCACGCGTTATTTCAAAGTAATTTGATGAACTGGCGATGAATTGTTCATTGCCAAAATTCAAAAGCCTGCATCTTATTATTATAGATGAGATTATTTAGCAGGCGTAATCACGATTTTTCTGAATTCAACCGGCTGATGATCGCCTTGCAGGTAAATAGGGCCTGGTTCGCCTTCATTGCTATCCAAAGCACCTCCTGTAATACCAGGAATTTCCTGATTACTGATAAGAGTTTCACCGTTTGATACAATTGTTACCATACGGCCAATGAGCGTGATATCGTAGGTTTGCCATTGGCCGGGGCCTTTTGCATTGATCTCGCTGGCTGTTAAAAAACCATACACACCACCGAACAAAACATTGTTGGGATGTGTGCCTGCAGGACTGTCTTCAATCTGCACCTCATAACGGCCTCTTAAATAAACGCCACTATTGCCTGCTTTAGGATACCTGAACTCTACATGCAATTTAAAATCATCAAATTTTTGGCCGGTTATTAAATTGGCTCCGGCTTTCGTATTGGTAAGAATTCCGTTTTTAACAACCCAGTTGTTTGTGCCGCCAATAGCTTTCCAACCTGAGAGGTCTTTGCCATTGAATAATGCAATCGGCTTGCCCCACACAGGCGCCTTGTCTCTTCTTAACAACGGCGCACGCACACCGGTAAATTTGTATACTTTGCCTTCGCTATCCGTAACGGTTCCGCTTAGTTTACCATTGTTCAGCTCGCCTTCAATTATCATATCTTTATCTCCGGCTTCCCATTGTGGCGGAATTTTAAAAGAAAACCTGCTATCATTAAACTCTATTTTAGCCACTGGCCTGGCGCTGCCATGTAATGCCACATAATAACCCACCAATGTACGAAAGCCGGAAAGTTTAACTTCCATCCAGCTTGGCTCAGGTTTACCATTTACGTCAACTGTAAGGTCCCAACGCCCGATCAGATCTTTAGCTTCCACGTTAGCATTATTTTCAGGTTTCATAAAAGCAAATGATACAAAGGCTGCTACAAGAATAACAGCCGTCAATAAAATATTAAATTTCTTCATGAGAGGTACTTTAAAAAAGTTCAGTTAATTGTGTGGAAAGGTAAATCATAATCGCTAAAAAATCAAGAAATAGAACGAAATGCATGCAGCGTTACATATAATTTTTACGCAACTGTACGCCTACCCTGCCGGTTAAATCTTCAATGGGCGCGGTAAGTTTATAAAGCGTCATATCCATATCTGTAATTTGCGGAAATGCGTTCTTTAATACTTCTGCCAACTGTTGTAAAAGAGCCTCCAGTAATTCGCGCGGCTTTGCCATTTCCTGTTGAATGATCTCATAAACGGCAGCGTAATTGATCGTCTGGCCGATATGTGAAATCTCTGCTTCAGGTTGAACAAAAGAGACGGATACGTTCATTTCAAAATTATTACCCTTTACTTTTTCCTCATCATATAAGCCGTGATAAGCAAAAAAGTGCATGCCGTGCAGATGGATGGTAAAGGTAGATGATGACATAGTTGCTAAAAACCTTTTGCGCCTAAGTATCGCTCTGCATCCAATGCAGCCATACATCCGCTGCCTGCAGCCGTTACCGCCTGGCGGTAAATTTTATCCTGCACATCTCCTGCAGCAAACACGCCGGGCACGTTTGTTTTTGATGTTCCCGGAATGGTTTGTATATACCCGGCTGCATCCATATCTAAAAAGCCTTTAAAAATATCAGAATTGGGCTGGTGGCCAATGGCAACAAAAAAGCCGTTAACAGCAAGTTCGGTTTTCTCGCCCGTAATATTATTAAATAGGCGCACACCGGTTACATTTTTACCATTGCCTAATATCTCCTCTGTTTGGTGGTTGAAATGAATAATGATGTTTGAAGTTTTCAGCACGCGTTCCTGCATCACTTTACTTGCCCGCATTTCATCTCGCCGAACGATCATGTGAACGGTTGTACATAACTTGGCAAGGTAGAGCGCTTCTTCAGCAGCAGTGTCTCCTGCACCAACAATGGCCACTTCTTTACCTCTAAAGAAAAAACCATCACAAACCGCGCAGGCGCTCACTCCAAAGCCATTGTATTTTTCCTCACTTGGCAGGCCCAGCCATTTTGCGGAAGCACCTGTAGAAATGATCACGGCATCTGCTTCAATCAATTTTTCTTCATCTATCCAAACTTTATGTACGTCTCCTGAAAAATCAACTTTTGTAGCAATTCCATAGCGAATATCAGCACCCATTCTTTTTGCCTGCTTTTCAAAATCAATCATCATTTCAGGCCCCTGCACGCCTTCGGGATATCCCGGGTAATTTTCCACTTCAGTTGTGATGGTTAACTGGCCTCCAGGCTGAATGCCTTGGTATAAAATCGGATTTAAGTTGGCCCTGGCCGCATAAATGGCAGCCGTGTAACCCGCCGGGCCCGAACCAATGATCAGACAATGTACTCTTTCTGTTGCTTTAACTTCCTCTGGCATAGTAAATATTTGAAAATGATACAAAAGTAAAAGTAAAATGTTTAACAACGCCGGCTCTACCTATATAGTTACTCACCGTAGCTGTGAATAAATCCATTTGGCATTTATTTTGTTGTAACTTTGTGACGTCTTTTACGAAACTCCAAATAAACTACTAAAAACAATCATCATGATCATTAAAAATTTATTATTATTTGCCTCAACAATTACATTATTCACCATGAGTTCGTGCGGCAGCTTTTCTGAAAACGAACGCGAAAGCCAGGGATCCGCAAATGTTGATTCTGCCTTAGAAGAAGGCGCAACACCTGTAGCAGAAGGCACCCAGATAGCTTTTGTTAACATTACATCCACTACTGATACTGTGGTTAATCTTGGCAGCGCAAAATTTTACAGACTAGCAGACGGGCAGATAAAAATGGATCTTGAAATAACAATTAAAGAAAGAGCCGATAGCGCAGTGGCGGTACATTTTCATGAAAAAGGTTCCTGCGGAAATAAGGGTGAAGATGCCGGGCCACACTGGAACCCTACCAATGAAAACCATGGTGAGTGGGGTGCATCACACCACCACTCGGGCGATATTGGAAATATTCAACTGGATGCTAACGGAAAAGGCACAGTATCTCTAACAACAGACAAATGGAACATTGACCTTAACGAACCTGCAAGAGATTTTATTGGCAAAACCATCATCGTGCATGGTGGTACGGATGATTATACGTCTCAACCAAGTGGCAATTCAGGGCCAAGAATTGGTTGTGGTATCATCCAAAAACTGTAGTATATTTTCTCATATTTGTTAAATAGGAGCTGCAACTTAGTTTGCAGCTTTTTTTTGTACCTTACAAGTCAACATTGAAATCATTATATGATAAATATACTTTTGTTTGGTGCGGGAAAATCAACAACGGTTTTAATTGATTATATTTTAAAGTATTCAGAAAGCGAACAATGGAAGATCATAGTAGTGGATGCAAACCTGCAGCTTGCTAAAAGTAAAACAGCTGGGCATCCTAACGCCAGAGCTTTTTCATTTGACATCAACAATACAACAGAGCGTTATGATATTATTGGCAAAGCGGATATAGTTATTTCAATGTTGCCGCCCGCGCTTCACCTGCTTGTAGCAAAAGACTGCATTACATGCAAAAAAAATCTTCTTACTGCATCTTATATTGACCCCGCAATGCTTGGTCTTAAAAAAGAAATTGAGAACCACAACCTGCTATTTTTATGCGAAATGGGTCTTGACCCGGGTATTGATCACATGAGCGCCATGCAGATCTTTGACAAAATTAAATCGGCAGGAGGCATCATTAAATCTTTTAAATCGCACTGCGGCGGGCTGCTCGCTCCGGAAAATGATGACAATCCCTGGCACTATAAAATAAGCTGGAACCCTATTAATATAGTCAATGCCGGTAAACTTGGCGCCGTTTATAAAGAGCATAATGAAACGATTGAACTGGATTATTATGAAGTTTTTGAAGATTGCAGGACAGTGCATATAGGCGCCACAGAATATGCCTGGTATCCTAACCGAAACTCCGTTGCTTACATACCGCTTTACGGGCTGCATAATGCCGAAACAGTAATACGCACCACATTACGCCACCCGGATTATTGCACGGCATGGCACGCAGCAGTTCTGGCAGGGTTAACCGATTCTGAAAATGAAACCACGGTAAGAAATTTCAGAGGAAAAAGCTTTAATTACTGGTTTGTATCAAGCCTGAATTTTTATGCAAAAGCACAAAATTTAGAAGACTTTTTAACCCGGTATATTGAAAGAGATCATCATAAAACAGTAACTGATCTTTTTAACTACCTGGGTATTACCAGCGATGATAAAATACCTGATACAGCTAATACCTCTGCAGATATATTAAAGTACCTGCTGGAAACGAAGCTGCCATTAAAAAATACCGACAAAGATCAGGTACTGATGCTTCATGAAATTGAATATGAAACAGCCGGAACTATAAAAACTTTGAAAAGCACTTTAAAGGTAATAGGCGACAATAATGTGTACACTGCAATGGCAAAAACCGTGGGCTTAACGCTTGCAATAGCTGCCAAACATATTTTAAAAGGAACCATTGCTGTCAAAGGGTTAGTGGTGCCAACAGTCAAGGAAATATACGAACCCGTTTTAGCTGAGTTAGCAATTAATGGTATTGTATTTACAGAGGAAGAATAAAAAAAGCGGCACTTGCGTACCGCTTAAATATGAGATTTGAATGAGTTATCTAATCAATACGCATTTTATAGAACGACCTCCATACAAACACCAATGCAATAGCGATGAACACAAGGCCCGCATAAGGCGCTATATCTCTGAAAGAAGCCGAAATGGCAATTTCCATTGCCAGCAACCCAAATAACGTAGTAAACTTAATAATAGGATTTAAAGCTACGGATGAAGTATCTTTAAACGGATCGCCAACTGTATCACCCACGATTGTTGCATCATGCAGTGGTGTACCTTTTGCCTTCATATCTACTTCAACTACTTTTTTAGCGTTATCCCACGCTCCGCCGGCATTGGCCATAAACACAGCCTGGTACAAACCAAAAACGGCAATACCTATCAGATAGCTGATGAATAAAGACACCGCATTATTACCACCAATGCTTGATGGAGAAGATATACATGCAAAAGCCAATGCGAAGAAAAATACTGCAATGAAAATGTTGAACATTCCTTTCTGCGCATATTGTGTACATATTTTAACCACTTCAATAGAAGTTGCAGGATCAGCTTTTTTAGGCGCATTCGGGTCCAGGTTGATGTTGCGTTTAATGTATTCTACAGCCCTGAAAGCGCCGGTTGTTACCGCCTGCGTAGATGCGCCGGTAAACCAGTAAATTACCGCACCTCCTAGCAGAAGGCCAAGAATTGTGTAAGGATTCAGGATATTTAAAATCGTGGCAGGATCTACTGCGAGCGTTTTTTCAATCATCAATATCAATGAAAAGATCATAGTAGTAGCCCCTACAACGGCTGTTCCAATCAATACAGGCTTTGCTGTGGCTTTGAAAGTATTGCCTGCACCGTCATTGGCTTCAAGATAATATTTTGATTTTTCCCAATCAGGTTTGAAACCAAAGTCCTTTTGTATTTCAGCATCAATATCTGGCTCAGACTCTATCAGCGACAATTCGTAAACTGATTGCGCATTATCTGTAACAGGCCCATAGCTGTCCACGGCAATCGTTACAGGCCCCATCCCCAGCATTCCAAATGCCACCAGGCCAAAAGCAAAAATAGAAGGATAAATCATGATGGTTTCCAAACCCATCGTACTTGCATAATAGGCAGCAAACATCAATACAAAAAACACCATCCCTTTCCAGAAGGCACTGAAATTGCCGGCAACAAAACCAGATAAAATAACCAATGAAGCTCCGCCTTCCTTACCAGCATTTACAATTTCTTTTACGTGAGAAGATTTTGGTGAGGTAAAAATTTTGGTAAATTCAGGAATGATAGCAGCACCAAACGTACCGCAACTAATGATAATAGAAAGTACCCACCACAGGTTTGAATTTCCAAACTGATCGCCCAGCATAATATAGCTCACAACAAACGTGACAATAATGGAAAGAATGGATGTGATCCAAACCAGGTTCGTAAGAGGCGCTTCAAAGTCAAGGTCTTCCTTACTGCCGTACATCACGTTGCTCACTGCCTTGTTTATCCAAAACGCAACCACGGAAGTAATTACCATCAGGATCCTCATAACAAAAATCCATGCAAGAAGCATCGTTTGCGTCTCCTGCCCGGTTGTAATTGCCAGTAGAATAAATGTAACAAGAGCTACACCTGTTACACCGTATGTTTCAAAACCGTCGGCAGTTGGTCCTACACTATCACCTGCGTTATCACCCGTACAGTCTGCAATAACACCCGGGTTCCTTGGATCATCTTCGCCAATTTTAAAAACCACTTTCATCAGGTCCGAACCGATATCTGCAATTTTTGTAAAAATGCCTCCGGCTATGCGCAATGCAGATGCACCAAGAGATTCACCAATGGCAAAACCAATAAAGCAGGCACCTGCCAAATGACCGGGCATCAGTAATAAGATTACTAACATCAGTATTAATTCCACACAAATCAGCAATACACCAATGCTCATACCGGCATCCAGCGGAATATTCAACAGGTTCAGAGGCTTTCTTTTTAAAGACGCAAACGCCATGCGTGAATTGGCCAGCGTATTCATTCTAATGCCAAATGCAGCCACTGCATAGGAGCCAAGAATGCCTATTACAGTCCAAAGGATAATTAAACCTACTGCACCCCATACTTCTGCCGGAGTTTCGCCAATAGGGGATAAAAACCCAAAATATCCGGCAACGGTTGCACCAATGAAAATGAACAGAATGGCCAGAAACCTGCCCTGCTGCGCCAGGTATGCCTTACAGGTTTTGTATATAACATCAGCTATGTCAAGCATTGATTTGTGAGCCGGAAGCTTTCGCACTTTTGTGTACTGATAAAATCCGAACAACATTCCAAGTAAACAAACAATAAATCCATAGTAAAGAGCCGTATGTTGCCTGATGCTGTCAGGAACAACTAAATCTGCTTCACTTGCCATAGCAGGCATAGCTAGCACAAGGGCCAGGAGCAAGGTTGATAATCGTTTCATAAACTGTGTATTTTTTTAATTTATTGACAAGTTTGGTCTGATACGGCACATCAATGGCATAATCGTTTTCGTTAAAATACCTTTTAAAAAAGATAGCTCCGAAGGTAATGCTTATTTTTTACTAAAATATATGATATATGGTAAATACAGAAACATATTTTCAGAGGCTGGTATGGTATTTAAAGTGGCTGGTTACTGGCGTGGTTGTTCCACCACCCTGCTCTTTAATTCGTCGGTAAAAGCAATGTCTACTTTAAGGTTCATAGGGGCATAATACGCCGTAATGATTTGCCTGATCTTGTCTTTTGTTTGCTGTATATAAGCCTTATTTTGCTCAAGCTGGCTTCTTGATTGGGCGTAAAGTTTTTTATGTATGCCCGTGAAATGTGCGTCGTTACCGGCTTCAAATAAACCTTTTCTTGTCATTGCATCTGTTTTATCAAGACGCAATTCGTAGCTCAGCAATTTTGGGTTGGGTAAAACAATATAGACCTGGTTATTTTCTTCTTCAATATTGATGTTTTGCTTTTCCAGATCAACACCATATTTAGCAACATAAGGTACTGTTATGTTGACTGTTCTCTCAAGAAAAACTTTTTTCAACTCATCGCTCAGGCTGCCGTCATTAGCAATGTTAGAGCTTTTAATACTTGCAGTGCCTTGTACTTCCAAAGATGATAACTCGGCTATTTGCTGAATCAATACATTATTCATAGCGATGCTGTCAATAGTTTTCGAGGCATTTTTATAACCGAGAAAATAAGCCATCACTGCCAGCGCAATAGCAAATAAGAAAAAAATGAATAAGTAACAACCATTACGTTGCTTATAAATTGTAGGCTTTCCTTCATTGGGAGTGTTCTTGTCTTGCATGGGCGGGTATTAAGTATTCTTAACTGTTACGTTGGTTTCAAAAATAGTAAAATGATTTGATGCTGAACAATGCGCACATTTGATAATGTGGAAATGTAATAAACTGGGAATTACCAACTTTAACCTGCAATCCTAATTGCAAATACCGGATGGATGACCATATGATAAATAGTTTTTGTATCAAAAATATTATTTAGATTTGTCTAAATTTTTATTTAGATAGAATGAATTATTCTTTTACCGAGGAAAATTATATTAAAGCCATTTATCATTTAGAGCTTAAGAACGGTGTGGCTAATACAAACGAACTGGCTGTAGCACTGCACACACGGGCGGCTTCTGTTACAGATATGATCAAAAAGCTAAAGCGTAAAAAGCTCATCAGTTATAAACCTTATTATGGCTGCAATTTGACACAGCAGGGAAAAGCGCTGGCATTACTGATTATAAGACGGCACCGGCTGTGGGAATATTTTCTTTGCGAAAAACTTGGCTTCAACTGGCAGGAGGTGCACGATGTGGCAGAAGAACTGGAACACGTCGGTAGCGCCACGCTTATTGACCGGCTGGATGCATTTCTGGGCCATCCCAAATTTGATCCGCATGGCGACCCGATACCAGATAGTAAGGGCAATTTTGAAGTGGTTAGCCACGCTCAACTTACAGCGCTAGAAGTCAACAGAAAAGGAAAAGTGATCCAGATCGGCGGGCAATCCCCTGCCCTGCTTAAAATGCTCGAACAAAAAAACATTTCAATCGGCGCAGAAATAAAGATCCTGCAAAAATCGGCTTATGACAATTCTCTGGAAATATCTATTAATAACCAACACACTGCTCACATTTCAAAAGAACTGGCAGAAAATATTTTTGTTGTATGAAGCGGCATCATTCGGAAATTTCTTTAAGCGAGGTACATAAATCAGTGGACACCACAGCACCCCACCGTTCGCGATGGAGAAAGGTACTGTCTTTCTTTGGCCCTGCTTACCTGGTTAGTGTAGGCTATATGGATCCTGGCAATTGGGCCACCGACCTTGCCGGAGGCAGTCAGTTCGGCTATTCCCTCTTATGGGTTTTATTAATGAGTAATATCATGGCTTTATTGCTGCAGAGCCTTTCTGCACGGCTGGGCATTGTTCGCAACCGGGACTTGGCGCAGGCTAACAGAGAAACCTACCCCAAACATGTCAATTTTATACTTTGGGTACTTGCCGAAATTGCTATTGCTGCAACTGACCTGGCAGAAATTTTAGGTATGGCCATCGGGTTACAACTGCTTACAGGGCTGCCTTTAATTTACGGCGTACTCATCACCACTTTTGATACCTTTTTACTGATGCTGCTACAACGCTGGGGCATACGCAAATTAGAGGCCTTTATAATAGGGCTGATATTTATTATAGCCATGTCGTTTCTGATTCAAATCTCGGTGGCAGCGCCCCAGCCCGGCGAAGTGATCAAAGGTTTTGTACCCAGTATTCCCAATGAAACGGCGCTTTATATAGCCATTGGCATTATAGGTGCTACCGTAATGCCGCACAACTTATACCTGCACTCTGCGCTTGTGCAAACCCGCAAGTTTAAAACGGATGAAACTGGTATTAAAAAAGCTTTAAAGCTTAATTTTATTGATAGTGCTGTGGCGCTGAACATGGCCTTTTTAGTGAACGCGGCAATACTGGTACTGGCCGCAACCGTTTTTTATAAAACCGGGCGCACAGATGTGGCCGAGCTGAAACAAGCTTATGAATTGCTGCCCCAACAACTGGGCAGTCAGTTTGCTGCCAAATTGTTTGCCGTGGCGCTTATTGCTGCAGGCCAAAGCAGTACCATTACAGGCACCCTTGCCGGACAAATTGTAATGGAAGGTTACCTGCGCCTGCGTATTAGCCCGGTGGTGCGGCGGCTGATCACCCGGCTGATCGCAGTAGTGCCAGCTTCAATTATTATCTTGATCTACGGAGAAAATGAAGTAGACGCCCTGCTTATTTTTAGCCAGGTCATTTTAAGCATGCAGTTGGGATTTGCAGTGATACCCCTTATTCATTTTGTAAGCGATAAAACTACGATGGGAAAGTTTACCATTGGCCCGGTTACCAAAATTGCCGCATGGCTTATTACCGTGGTATTGCTTTACCTCAACCTCAGGATGCTTTTTGAACAGGCAGCCGTATTTTTCAGACAGCCAGGTAACGATGTAGAAAAGTTGCTGATAATGGTTGGCACCGGTTTTTTTATAATACTGCTTGGCTATACCATTATTTACCCATTGAAAAAAAGGAGGCATAGCGCGCAAAGAGCATCCCTCCACAATCTTCCCGCAAAATTAAACATCACTTCTATCCCTGATTATAAAAGAATAGCCATAGCAATTGATTTCAGCGATATGGATCAGCCTTTGTTCAACCGTGCATTGACATTGGGAAATAAAGACACGTTGTTTTTATTGATACACGTGGTGGAAGGTGTAGCTGCAAATGTGAACTATGGCGGGTCTGCCGATGCTGAAACAGAGGCCGACCAACAGTTTTTAAATCATTATGCCCAGCAGTTACAGGCTATGGGCTACAAAGTAGAAACCCTACTGGGCTCTGGCAAACCGGCCCGCGAAATTGCAAGGCTTGTAAAAGAAAGCAATGCAGAACTATTGGTGATTGGTGCGCATGGCCATAAAGCATTTAAAGATTTTATTTATGGCGAAACCATTAATAAAGTGAGGCACTTAATTAAAATACCGCTGTTGGTTGTAAAAGATTAATTAATGATGCTATGCAGGCCTTTGATTTTTGATAAGGTGCTTAAACCTGCTAAAGGTTTCAGGTTTGATGTTTAAAAAAGAGGCCACATATTTTTGTGGTACTCGCTGAAGGATCTCGGGATGATTGTTTACAAAATTGAGAAAGCGCTCACGGGGCGTTTGCTTGATGAGGCTCATCTGGCGTTTGTCAATCAAAACCATGGTATGAATCACAATCAGCCTGCCCATCCGTTCCATGTTGTGGCTTTGCTGGTAAATTTTTTCAAGATCCTCGTTTGCAATTGAAATCAGCGTTGTGGGTTCAATGGTTTCAATATAATAATCTGATGGAGTGCGCATGTACAAAGATTCCTGGCTTGAAACCAAATGGCCTTCAATTGCCAATTGCACAATCCGCTCTTCATTATCATGCCTGTAGTATTTGCGAATGATTCCTTTTACAATGAAATTGATATAGTTTTCCACCTCGCCGGCACGAATGATCATCTGCTTTTTTCCAAACTCCCGCACCCGTATTACCGGAACAAGGTATTTTTTTACTTCCTCATTGGAAATATTACCAAATTGCCGTATAAACTTTATAAATTGGTCTGGTAGATCCACTGTAACAGTCATTCCCAAAATTAGCACTTAATTGTTTCTTTAAACATCGGTTTTAAGAGAATATAAGATTTTCAACCAAACAATCTTTGCTCTAAAAAATTAGCAATATATCTGTGTTTTAATTAACTATAATTCATTGTTAGTAATAAATTAAACCTAAATATGTAGATTTGCCTCAATCACAAAACGATTATAAAAATATTTTATGGAAGAAAAAATTAAGGTTGCCAATCCTGTTGTAGAATTGGATGGCGATGAAATGACAAGAATCATCTGGAAGTTTATCAAAGACAAACTTATATTGCCCTACGTAGATGTGGACATAAAATATTACGACTTGGGGCTGGAGCATCGCGATGCTACAAACGATCAGGTAACCATAGACGCTGCCAATGCCATTAAAGAATATGGCGTGGGCATTAAGTGCGCCACCATCACTCCTGATGAAGGGCGTGTAAAAGAATTCAACCTGAAACAAATGTGGAAAAGCCCTAATGGCACCATTCGGAATATTCTTGACGGAACTGTATTTCGCGAACCGATTGTTATCAGCAATATTCCCAGGCTGGTGAATACCTGGTCGGCACCCATTATTGTTGGGCGCCATGCTTTTGGTGATCAGTACCGTGCTACCGATACCGTTATAAAAGGAAAAGGCAAACTCACCATGACGTTTACACCGGAAGATGGCGGTGAGCCTCAAATTTTTGAAGTGTTTAATTTTAAAGGTGATGGCGTAGCGTTGAGCATGTATAACACCGATGAAAGTATTATAGGCTTTGCCAGAAGCTGTTTTAACATGGCTCTGCAAAAGAAATGGCCTTTATACATGAGTACAAAGAATACCATTTTGAAAAAATACGATGGAAGGTTTAAAGACATTTTTCAGGAAATTTATGATAACGAGTTTAAAACCGCGTTTAATGAAGCCGGCATTACTTATGAGCATCGCCTGATTGATGATATGGTGGCAAGCGCGCTGAAATGGAATGGGAACTTTGTGTGGGCCTGCAAAAACTACGATGGCGATGTACAGAGCGATACCGTGGCGCAAGGCTTTGGCTCTTTAGGTTTAATGACCTCTGTACTGGTTACACCAGACGGCAAAACAATGGAGGCAGAAGCTGCACATGGTACAGTTACCCGTCACTACCGCGAACACCAGAAGGGCAACCCAACAAGCACCAATCCTATTGCGAGTATTTTTGCCTGGACGCGCGGGCTGGCTTTTCGGGGTAAGCTGGATGGTAATGAAGCGCTGATTGATTTTGCTGATAAACTGGAGCAGGTTTGTATAGAAACAGTAGAAGAAGGCAAAATGACCAAAGACCTTGCCGTTTGTATTCACGGTAATAAAGTAAACCACGGCGAGCATTACTTATACACCGAAGAGTTTTTGAGCGCTATTGATGAGAACCTTCAGAAAAAATTAAGTTAATTCTATAGTATATCCCATGAATAGAGGCTGCATTTTTAAACGCAGCCTCTATTTATATTCATGAACTATTTCTAATTACACATTCTCATGCCCATCTTCTACCCTGAAAGATACTTTACAATTTACACCATAAGTGGTAATCTTATTATCACAAACGTGCACTTTCATTTCCGACACGTAAATTGAATCAATATTTCTTACTGTTTTTGACACTTCGTTTAAACAATTCTGAATAGCATCTTCAAAACCTTTATCTGATGCTGCGATCATTTCTACTACTTTTACAATTTTCATGATATACTTTTTATATTTTAAAAATATTTGCCAATGTTTTCAAAACAAAAAGTCAGCCAACATTAGCCTGAAAAAAATATAATATCAAAACCACACTGATTCATTTTCAATACTTTTTATTTTTGCGGCATGGTTCAATCCGCACATGTTCTCAAAGCCAGTCCCGGAGAAGCACCGCTTATCCGTAGCTTAGCACTCGAAATCTGGCCAAAGGCTTTTGAAAAAATTTTATCTCCTGCACAAATAACGTATATGCTGGAGATGATGTATAGTGAATCCGTTTTAGCGAATGATATGATGCGCGGGGTTGAATTTTATATTTTGAATGTCGGCGCAGCAGATGCGGGCTTTGCTGCTATAGAGAGGTCAGGCCCCAATTCTTATAAGTTGCATAAAATTTATCTTTCGCAACAATTACATGGCAAAGGTCTTGGCAAGTTTTTATTGAATGAAATAGAAAAAATCGTGATAAGCAAAAACGCTTCTGTTTTACATTTGAATGTGAACCGTTGCAATAATGCGATTGATTTTTACAAAAGCCGCGGATACGAAATCATTCAAACCGAAGACATTGATATTGGCAACGGTTTTTTTATGAATGATTACGTTATGGAAAAACAATTTCACTAACCATTCATCATCAACTTTTCAGCATTAAAAATGTTTATCAGTTTGTAATCGGCGGCTATAAGTATCTTAGCTGTATATAAAATCTTACGATATATGAAGTATTTCATCAACATTTTCATCATGGCAATTTTAGTTTCATCATGCACATCGCCCGGTGGCAACAGCGCTGCCAATGGCAGCGACAGTACCAACAACCCTTTGCTTGCAGAAAGCACACTTCCTTATTTTACCATTCCGTTTGATAAAATAAAAGATGAACATTTTAAACCTGCTTTTGAAGAAGGCATAAAGCAACATGCTGCAGAAATAGAAAAAATAGCTAACGATACAGTAGCGCCGACATTTGAAAATACTTTGGTGGCGCTTGAAAAGAGCGGGCAGTTGTTAACCAGAACTAATCGTGCGTTCAACGCACTTACAGGAGCAAATACAAATGACAACCTGCAAAATCTAAATGTTGAGATCGCCCCAAAGCTTTCAGCACATTACGATGCCATGTACCTGAATGAAAAGCTTTTTAAAAGAATTGACTCTATTTACCAGCATCGGGAAAAAATGAGCCTGGAACCTGAAGCCAAACGTCTTGTAGAATTTTACCGCGACAGGTTTGTGATGCGCGGCGCTAATCTTTCAGACAGCAACAAAGCCATACTCAGTAAGCTGAACGAGGAAGAAGCATTGCTCACAACAAAATTTGGCAACCAACTCCTGGCAGCATCTAAAGCAGCTGCTGTGGTGGTTGATACAAGAGAAGAACTGGATGGTTTAACCGAAGCAGAAATTACCGCTGCTGGTAATGCCGCCAAAGAAAACACACATGAAGGAAAATACATGTTGAAAATTTTGAACACTACGCAGCAGCCTATGTTGCAAAGTCTTAACAATCGGGAAACCAGGAGAAAACTTTATGAAGCGTCTGTAACACGCACTGAAAAAGGCGACAACAACGACACCCGCCAAATAGTTTTGCGCCTGGCAAACATCAGGGCTGAAAAAGCCAACCTGCTTGGCTTTCCCACTTTTGCCGCGTGGAAGTTGCAAGACCAGGTAGCGAAAACACCGGCAGCTGTACAAAACATGTTTAACCGTCTGGTGCCTGCAGCCACTGCAAAAGCTGCGCAGGAAGCAAAGGAGCTTACGGCTTTTATGGCACAGCAACATGATACCACTACCTTAGAACCCTGGGATTGGAACTATTACGCTGAAAAATTACGCAAGGCAAAATACGATCTGGACGAGAATGAGATCAAGCCCTATTTTGTAGCAGATAGTGTTATGCAAAACGGTGTGTTTTACGCAGCCACACAATTATACGGCATCACTTTTAAACCGCGCACTGATGTACCCGTGTACCACCCTGATGTAAAAGTGTATGAAATTTTTGATGCGGACAGTACACCCATGGCCTTGTTTTACGTGGATTATTACAAGCGTGATAATAAAAGAGGCGGCGCATGGATGAGCAATTTTGTGGGGCAATCCAAACTGTTAGGCACAAAGCCCGTGATTGTGAATGTGCTCAACTATACCAAACCGGCCAATGGAGAGCCTGCATTGATTTCATGGGACGATGTGAGCACACTTTTCCACGAATTTGGCCACACGCTGCACGGGCTGTTTGCCAATCAAACTTATCCCTCACTTTCAGGTACTGCAGTAGCAAGAGATTTTGTAGAGCTTCCTTCGCAGTTTAATGAACACTGGGCGTTGGACTCAGCCGTGTTGCTAAATTATGCCAAACACTATAAAACGGGTGAGCCTATGCCGCAAGCGCTGATTGATAAAATAAAAAATGCCGCAACCTTTAACCAGGGATATGCCTTTACTGAAATACTGGCAGCTTCTAATTTAGATATGCAATGGCATACGCTCACTGCCAGCGATTCTGTAAGTGACGTGAATACTTTTGAAAAACAGGCGCTTGAAATAACCGGGTTATATATTCCCTATGTTCCTCCGCGTTATAAGTCATCTTACTTTCAGCATATATGGGCAAGTGGTTACTCCGCAGGCTACTATGCTTATACCTGGGCCGAAATGCTTGATAACGATGCCTACACATGGTTTAAAGAAAATGGCGGCCTTACCAGGCAAAACGGGCAACGCTTTCGTGATATGATCCTATCAAAAGGCAATACAGAAGACCTGGCAAAATTATACAGGGCGTTCAGAGGTAAAGAGCCGGATATAAGGCCTTTGCTTGAAGCCCGTGGTCTCATTAACGAAAAACCTGTAGTAAAAGCAAAATTTTAAAAACAAGCGCTGGGTAAAACCGGCGCTTTTTAATAATAACTAATGGAGCGGGATATTGTAAAGGATGACCCACTTTTGGAAGGATATGAAAAAGTATTAAAGACCATTGATATTGTAAAAGCCAATCGCGTAGGCTTAATGGTAATGGCGCCGGTTTTTATCATTTATTTCCTACCCTACTACTTTGTTTGGAAAGACACCATAAGCCTGGCAGAAATGCTGGCTGCAGTCTCCTGGATAAGTATACTAAAATGGACGATTATTTTCATTGCAGGCATTGTAGCGCACGAGTTGGTGCATGGCATTACCTGGGCGATCTTTGCAAAGAAGGGATTTAAATCCATACGCTTTGGTGTTTTATGGAAAGTGGCCACACCTTACTGCCACTGCAAAGAGCCGCTGAAAATTAAACACTATCTCATAGGTGCCATCACTCCCTTTATTTTCGTGGGGCTCATTCCCGGCATTTATGGCATCACGACAGGTAGTGTGGGATGGTTGTTTTTTGGCATCTTTTTTACCGTGGGCGCCATTGGCGATTTTCTCATTATTAACTTACTTCGCAAAGAAAAGATGTCGGATTATGCGCTTGATCATCCCTCTGAAGCGGGATGCTTTGTATATCGAAAATTACACACAACAGTGCAGTAAGTCACATTTCAAATCAAAAAATCCCAAATCTTATCCCCTACCTTTGTTTACCAAATACTTTTGTATGTCAGTAAAGGTTGATCCATTTCAAAGCCCGGATTATTATAAAGTAGATGAATTGCTCTCAGAAGAGCACCTCATGATCCGCGATGCCATACGCAATTATGTAAAAAAAGAAATTTCTCCTGTAATAGAAGATTATGCACAGCGCGCTGAGTTTCCTCTGCAAATTGTAAAACAACTTGGTGAAACGGGTTGCTTTGGGCCAACCATTCCAGAACAATACGGTGGCGGCGGCATGGATTATATCAGCTATGGACTGATGATGCAGGAATTAGAACGTGGCGACAGCGGTGTTCGTTCCACGGCTTCTGTTCAGGGTTCACTGGTGATGTTTCCTATTTATGCTTATGGCAGTGAGGAGCAAAAACAGAAATACCTGCCCAAATTAGCCAGCGGCGAATGGCTTGGATGCTTTGGCCTTACAGAACCCAACCATGGAAGCGATCCCGCAAGCATGACTACAAATATTAAAGATGCCGGTGATGATGTGATTTTAAACGGCGCCAAAATGTGGATCAGCAATGCGCCTTTCTCACAAATAGCAGTGGTTTGGGCAAAAGATGAAAATGGAGATGTAAGAGGACTGATTGTTGAAAAAGGTATGGAAGGTTTTACCACGCCCGCCACCCATGGTAAATGGAGCCTAAGAGCTTCAGCAACCGGAGAGCTGGTGTTTGATAATGTAAAAATTCCCAAAGAAAATATTTTGCCCGGCGTAAAAGGCATGAAAGGCCCGCTAAGCTGTCTTACTAAAGCCCGCTACGGCATTGCCTGGGGCGTGATTGGCGCTGCTATGGATTGCTTTGATGCAGCGCTACGCTATTCACAGGAAAGAATTCAATTTGGAAAACCCATAGGAGCCTTTCAGTTGCAACAAAAAAAACTTGCAGAAATGCTTACAGAAATTACAAAGGCACAACTGCTTAACTGGAGGCTGGGCGTTTTAATGAATGAGAACAAAGCTACGCCGCAGCAGGTAAGCATGGCCAAGAGAAACAACTGCGAAATAGCCACAAAAATTTGCAGGGATGCACGACAGATGCTGGGCGGCATGGGCATTACAGGCGAATACCCCGTGATGCGACACATGATGAATCTGGAAAGCGTCATTACTTACGAGGGCACGCATGATATTCATCTTTTAATAACAGGGATGGATATTACCGGCTTTAACGCGTTTAAATAATCAGAGAAAATTTTAACCAATATGAACTTTGACCAGATACAGTTAAGAGCTACTAAAAAAGAAGATTTCGAATATTTTTTTAATTGGCAATTAGATGACGAAGCTTGCCGGATGGCCGCATTTACATCGAAAAATCGTTTTGATAAGCAGGCCTATATGGAAAAATATTTACGGTTATTTGATGACCCAACAATCAACATGCAAACTGTAATTAACAATGACACCATTGTTGGCAGCATTTCAAAATTTGTAATAGAAGGCGATGCAGAAATAACATACTGGATAGACAAAACTTATTGGGGACGTGGCTTTGCAGTACAGGCGCTTCAGCAAATTCTGCTGCTTGAAACAATAAGGCCGCTGTTTGCAAGGGTTGCTTATGATAATATCGGGTCTCAAAAAGTGCTTTAGAAATGCGGCTTCAAAAAAATAGGCAGCGATATTGGATTTGCTAATGCCAAGAATCAGGAAATTGAAGAATTTATTTATAATCTTTCATAAATGCGTATTTATTTAATTGGCTTTATGGGTGTGGGCAAAACCCACTGGGGTAAAATACTGGGCAATAAGCTGGGGCTTCCTTTTTACGATCTGGATGAACTGATCGAACAAAGCGAAGGCAGAGGCATCAACCAGATATTTGAAGAAGAAGACGAAGAGTATTTTAGAACAAAAGAGCGTGATATATTGAGAACATTTTCAGAAGAAAACGACTCCATGCTGCTATCATGTGGCGGAGGCGCTCCTTGCTTTTTTAATAATATTGATTTTATGAATGCAATGGGCGTAACAGTTTGGATCAATACCCCTTTTGAAATTCTTTTGGGCAGGCTGCGTCAGGGAAAGAAAAACAGGCCCTTGCTAAAAGACCTTACTGACGAACAATTGAAAGCTTATATTGTTAAGAAAAATGCCGACAGGCGCATGTACTACGCGCAGGCAAAAGTTGTCGTTGATGACCATATTATTGAAATTGAAAAAATGATCAAACAAATACTTCATGCATAAATTATTTCTTTCAGCAGGGGCAGCGCTGGCAGGGCTGGGCGTTATTTTAGGCGCTTTTGGCGCACACAAACTCAAACAAATTGCTCCCGACTCTGTAGCTACTTTTCAAACTGGTGTACAATATCAAATGTACCATGCTATTGCACTTGTACTGGCTGCCATTGTGTTTGAAAAGTTTTCTTCAAAATTTATCATGTGGTCAGGCTACTCCTTTTTAATAGGCATCCTATTGTTTTCAGGTTCCCTTTACGTGCTTTCATTGCTTAAAGCTACCGGTAAAGTAGGCCTGGGCGGTATCGGAATAATTACACCAATTGGCGGCTTGTTTTTTATTGCCGGCTGGCTGTTCTTCCTTTTAGCCGTTCTTAAAAAGTAGTTGCTTCCACCTTCAGGCACACAACTTTTCAATTGTACGCGGTGTTATATTGTTGGGCTGAACTTTGCAAAAATGCAGATGGCTGGGTCATTACAACTCCCTAATTTTGTGTGTGATAGCTGCCATTAATTGAAAAATAAATTTCTTTCATGAAATGAGCCATTAGAACGCTTCCCACAATAGTTAGTGAATGTTTTGGCTACTTCCATGTGGCAAATAAATAACAAATAAAAAATTTACACATGAAAAAAGTATTAGTTCCAACAGATTTCTCAGAGTGTGCCAACAACGCGGTAAACTTTGCTGTGCAAACGGCCAAATACCTGCCTGTACAAGTCATCCTTTTACATTCTTATGAGCGAAGCGACAGCGCCTACACGCGCTATGTAGGGCTGGATGGCGAGTATTCGGCCATGCTGTTGAAAGATATTAACGACAACATGAACAACCTTGCCAATAGCATTAAAGAAACAGACGGAATAGAAATTGAAACTATTATATCTGATACTTCATTAAATGAATCTATTATTAGCATAAGCGAAGAGCGCGGTATTGACCTGGTTGTGATGGGCACACATGGCGCGACGGGATTTAGGGAAAAATTCTGGGGAAGCAAAACCGCTGCGCTGATTGATAAAACCATTGTGCCATTAATGGTTATACCTTATGACTATCATTGGAAGCGGCCTGTAAAATTTGTATTTGCCACCAACCACTTTGAAGAAGACCGACCCATTCTTGATTACCTGTTTGAAATGGTCTCGCTGTACAATGCACAAATTGAGGTGGTTTCGTTTACTGATGAAGATACTCAAACCGCGGTGCAGCAATTACAAAACAACCTGAATGAATACAGCATTAGACTAAAAAGTGTTTACGGGGAAGATGCGCTAACAGTATCGTATCTACACGGCAGCGAGTTTGACAATACTTTACAGGAGTATATTAAATCAAACGATATTGACGTTTTGGCAATGGTTACTTACCATAAAGAAAAAAGCTTCTTTTACCGCCTTTTTAATACGGGCATGACGACCAAAATGAGTTACCACACCCAAACACCGCTGCTTGTAATACCGGCAGGAGGAAAATAATTTTTTGATCTTTTGCAAAGTGATTCTGGAAATCAATGCTTGTGGTTATGGCTTGCCGAGCTGTCTTTGCTGCAACAACTCATCACCTCTTTCTTTTCATTTTGCGCAAATGACGGGCTTATGTAAGGGATGCCCAGGCCTAATCCACGTAAGATCATGAGGGTGGCCATAATGCCAATAAACACCGGCACCAACCTGCGCATTTTTTGCCTGACAGCAAGCGATACATACCTGCCGGCAACCATGAGTGCAAACATAAGCGGGATGGTTCCCAGGCCAAAAGCAAGCATCAACAGGCCTCCGCCTAAAACCGAACCTGTAGCCACAGCGCTGGCTATGGCAAGGTATACAAGACCGCAGGGTAATAAACCGTTTACCAAACCAATACCAAAATAGCTCAAAACATTTTTTTCCTGCCGCAAAAGTTTGCCTAATAAAATTTTAATGTGATTGTGGAACCTGTTTATAAAACCAATATTGGCATTTAAATGATTACCAAATAAAACTAAGAAAAGAATAACAGCGCCAATGCTTATAGAAATCACCTGCTGGTAGCCTGTAAGAAAGAGCGTGCTGCCGATGGCGCCAAATAAAACGCCCATAAGAGAGTAAGTAACTGCCCTCCCTATATTATAAAGCGCTATGGAAAATATGCGCCCACGCCTGCTATCATTGTTTAAAGGCAACGATAAAGCTAAGGGGCCGCACATGCCAATGCAGTGAAAGCTTCCTGCAAGTCCAATACTTAAACCAATAATTAAGTTTGTAAGCATTATTGCATGATTACATTGCGTTCGTCGTAATACTCCACGCCATCGCTTTTCCACCGTGCGCGAAGTTTGTAAACGCCTTTTGTAAAATTACTTTTTGGTAAAATCTGTTGCCCGGTGGCATCTGTATCTATATTAAGCTTGCGATCTTTTGTTTTATCATCATGACGCAAAAACTCTATATAACCCTCGGAAATATTTTGCGCTGCCAGCGCCGGAATTTTAATTCTTACCATGCTGCCTTCCTCTGTTACCAATATGGAATCCTTCATTTTTTCAAGATTTTTTCTTGCATCTATCACGCCCTGGTATTGCAGTTCTTTGTCGTAATAGTGATCATCAATCATTTCAATGTTTTGCTGCGTGGCAGTATAAACCATAAAAATAATTCCTGTTATAAATAATGCTAAAATGATAATGACCCTGTATCCCCAACTCATGAATGTTGATTTAAGTATGAATATTAATTATAACGAATGTGCCTTTTAAAAGTTGCTTCACACACCGTGTTACATAAACGGACCCAGAAATCTCGACTTCATTGTTTGCAGCCGTTTGCCGTTGCTGTAAACGCCGACTTTAATGTCTGTTGTACGTTTTTTAATCGCACTCCGGGGGATATCAATAAAGAAGGTGACGTCATTAATGCTCTCGCCTTTCAGTTCCATTTTATGGGCATTGATCATACGTATTTTCCCCGGTATATTTTCAAGCCTGAACTCGTAAGGTAAGTTTTTCTTTGTTTTATTAATGAGCTTTGCAGAAAACAGGTTGCTCAAACTGTCTGTACCCACTTCCTGGTAAAGCTGGCCTTTCACGCGCGACATACTGGTATCTACACTGGTTCTTGTGGCAATCAAAACACCCATCAGCACAGTTAAAATAATCAGTATGATGGTATAAGCCTTCATTCTAAAATTAAAATGAAACTTCTCATTTTTAGCGATCTCATTTTCTGAAGCCATTCTAATTAACCCCAGCGGTCGGTTCACTTTCTCCATCACGGCATTACAGGCATCTATGCAGGCCGTGCAGCCAACACATTCCATTTGCACGCCGTTTCTGATGTCAATGCCTGTAGGACATACCTGCACACAAAGTTTACAGTCAACGCAATCTCCTATATGCTGCTCAATGCCTTTTATAATTTTACCACGCGGTTCGCCACGCACATAATCGTATGATACCTGCATCGTGTCTTTATCAAACAAAACGCCCTGTAGCCTGCCGTAAGGACAAATGGTGGTGCAAACAATATCTCTTATATAAGCAAAAACTATAAAAAACAATCCGGTAAAAAACAATAAGCCGAAGAACAGGCCGATGTTTTCGCTTAATGGCTGGCGTACGATACGCCAAACTTCATCTACACCAATTATATATGCCAGAAAGGTATGGGCAATAAAAAAAGAAATGATAAAATAGATGCTGTGCTTTAAAGCCTTTTTAAAAACCTTATTACCGGTCCACGGTGCACTATCCAGCTTTTTTTGCTGTGTGGGGTTGCCTTCAATAGCCCACTCAATTGGTCTGAAGAGAAATTCGAGGAAAACTGTTTGCGGGCAGATCCATCCGCAAAATACGCGGCCATAAATAATAGTAAACAACGCAATGAAAACGATGAGTGCGATCATTGCCACAGCAAATATGAAAAAATCGTTTGGCCAGAATATTTTTGTAAAAAGAATGAACTTACCTTCCGGAAAGTTCAGCTGCACGAGGGGCATGCCGTTTACTTTGATCAGGGGCAATGAAAAAAACAGTGCAAAATAAAACCACGAAAGCCACTTTCTGTAATTGTAAAGTTTGCCTTTTGGCTTTAGGGCGTACACCCAGTTTCTTTTGCCATCTTTTGATGTATTGCTATGCCTGTCTCTGAAACTTTCTGTTAATTCAACCAATCCTCCAACTGATCCTTCAACTTCGTTATTCATTTTAGCCTCCTATGTTATTGAGCCGCGGCGCTATCGGCAGGCGCTCCATCTGTTGCATTGGTAGCAACAGTGCTATCGCCAACTGCAGGCGCTGCGGATGTTTCTTCTTTAAACAAATCTCCCTGCGGCGCTTTGCCTCCGGGCGGATTTGTTCCATGAATAGATTTAATATAGCTTGAGAGTTGTGCTATTTGTGTGGCAGAAAAAACATCTTTCCAGCTTTGCATTCCTTTTTCAACCACACCAAGCTTTATAACCTTGAAAATATCTCCTATCCTTCCGCCGTGCAACCAGTAATCATCAGTAAGGTTGGGGCCAACGCCGCCTTCTCCGCTTGTGCCATGACAGGCTACGCAGCTTGCCTGATAAAGCGTTTTGCCCGCCTCAATATCACTGCCCCCCAGCATTACCACATTGGTTTCATCGACAACCTCTCCTTTAGAAGCAAGGTAAGCATCCAATTTCATTTGTGCCTGCGCAACAGAATGTTCGTACTCCTGGTACTGATCGGGAGCAGGGTTAGCCGATGCATGAAAGCGCCATAAATAAACGATTGCAAATACGATGGTACCCATAAAGCTCCACGTAAACCATGGCGGCAGCACATTGTCCAGCTCCCGAATGCCATCATAGCTATGTCCCATATCAATTTCTGCTTCATCTTTAATAGGCTTAAACCTATTGGCCTTGCGCCAAAATTTTTTAAACGACAGCGCCATAAAGCCTTTATTTCCTTTAGATATTTCCAGTTCTTCAATGCCTGTAAAGAACCGCAGCCATTTTATAACCGCGAAAATGGCTACAAGCTCCATAAATATAATAAAGATGAGCAGATACTTAAGAATATTACTGTTGCTAAAGGTGGTGCCTACAGCATCACCGGTTTGAGCCACCGCGGGCAACGCAGAACACAAAAGAAGCCCCACAACCATCGTGATTATTTTAGCAACTTCAGTTTTTTCTGTTTTAGCACTGATCTTATTTCTTTTATACAGCTCCATCGAAGATCTTAAAGTGATGGCTAATACTCCTAAAACTAAAAGCAACAATACTGCAACAATTGCAAGCACTGCATTCACATCCAGCACAAATGCCGGCTTAGGTACCTCAGCCGGAGTTGCAACTTCCGCGGCCTGCTGTGCAAAAGCGGTAACCGTGCCCAACGTAAATATACACGCGGTAATCAATTTTAAACCATAATTGCTTAAGCTTCTCATCTTGTAAGTTTTAATTGTCATTATCTAAAGGCAAATTCTCCATTTCTTTAACTGTCTCGTCTGGTGTACGGAAGGCATAGATCACTACCAGTATAAAAAAAACTGTAAATACGATCAGAGAGATCATAGGATAAACACCAACTCCGGTAATCCTTTCAAGATAGTTTACAAATTTCATGATGGATTAATTTTTGGTTATTTCTTCTTCGTTTGCGGGCGCTGCCTTAATATCCGTTCCCACTCTTTGCAGGTAGGCAATTAAAGCGATGATCTGTTTATCTGGCGAAATTTCTATTTTTTCTTTTTTTAAATTGTCTACAATCTTTTTTGCCTGTGCGTCCATGTCTTCATTTGCAATAGCCTCATACCCTTCTTGGTAAGGAACGCCCAATTTACGCATTGCATGAATTTTGGAATTAGTGGAAGCGCGGTTAATATTTTTTTCAAACAACCAGGGGTACGGCGGCATAATAGAACCGGGAGCCATTGAAGTTGGCTCGAGCATGTGGTTAAAATGCCAGCTATCAGGATATTTACCTCCAA
This sequence comes from Bacteroidota bacterium, assembly GCA_023423285.1. Taxonomy (GTDB): domain Bacteria; phylum Bacteroidota; class Bacteroidia; order Chitinophagales; family Chitinophagaceae; genus Niabella. The sequence goes on along the minus strand of JAFAFV010000214.1, from coordinate 35,030 downwards.
TACGCGCCAGATCCGGGCCGGTACGCTTACTTCCCCACTGAAAAGGGTGGTCGTAAACAAACTCACCTGCTTTGGAGTACTCGCCATATCTTGCCACTTCTGCCCTGAACGGCCGTATCATTTGAGAATGGCAGTTGTAACAGCCTTCCTGCACATAAATATCCCGTCCGTGTAATTCAAGCGGGGTGTAGGGCTTAACGCTTGATATGGTAGGAATATTTTCTTTAATTAAAAATGCAGGAACCATTTCTACAACACCGCCAATGGCCACAACGATTAAGCTCAAAACCAACAGCATAATGGGCTTTCTTTCAATTTTAGAATGCCAGTGCGCCTTGGCCGGAGCTACATAATTGGGCGTCAATGCAGGAGCTTCCCTTTCTTCTACCGCCTGAAACTTGCCCTGTTTGGCCGTTTTTATCAGGTTGTAGATCATTATTATAACACCAAGAAGATAAATGGTGCCGCCTACCGCTCTTAAAATATAAAACGGTATCACCGAGTTCACCACATCAATAAACTGATACTGCAGCTGCCCTTCAGGTGTAAAAGAAGTGGTCATAAAATAAGTACGGAACGATGACCAGTACATGGGGATGGCATACAACACCATACCTAAAGTGCCTATTAAAAAGTGCTGACTTGCCAGTTTGGTTGAATAAAGTTTTGTATTAAACAAGCGCGGAATCATCCAGTAAAGCATACCAAATGTGAGGAAACCGTTCCATCCAAGCGCGCCAATGTGCACGTGGGCAATCGTCCAGTCGCTATAGTGAGAAATTGCATTTACACTCTTCAGCGACATCATCGGGCCTTCAAAAGTGGCCATTCCATAACATATAACTGCCAGCACATAAAACTTCAATACAGGATCTTCGCGCACCTTATCCCATGCGCCACGCAAGGTAAATAAACCGTTCAGCATACCGCCCCAGCTTGGCAGAATCAACATAATAGAAAGCGTGGTGCCCAGTGCCTGTGCCCAACCGGGTAAAGCTGTATATAATAAGTGGTGTGGGCCTGCCCATATATAAATAAAAATTAAAGACCAAAAGTGTACAATACTTAACCTGTAGGAATAGATGGGCCTGTTAGCAGCCTTGGGTAAAAAATAATACATCAAGCCTAAATAAGGCGTGGTAAGAAAGAATGCCACCGCATTGTGCCCGTACCACCACTGAACCAGCGCATCCTGCACCCCTGCATACCATGAGTAGCTTTTGAAAAATGAAACAGGTATGGCAAAGGAATTAACGATGTGCAGCATTGCCACGGTAACCCACGATGCAATGAAGAACCAGATAGCCACATACAGATGCCGCTCTCTGCGGTTTAAAATGGTCATCATCATATTGATACCAAAAATCACCCAAACTACCACGATGGCCACATCTATGGGCCACTCCAGTTCTGCATATTCTTTTGAAGTAGTTAAACCCATAGGAAGCGTAATGGCTGCGGCCACAATGATTGACTGCCAGCCCCAGAAATGTATCTTTCCGAGTAATTCGCTCCACATTGATGTTTTTAGCAGTCGCGGCAGCGAATAATACACGGCTGTAAAAATACCATTGCCCACAAAAGCAAAGATCACAGCGTTGGTATGCAGCGGCCTCAGGCGGCCAAAACTGGTATATTCAATACCCAGGTTCCATGACGGAAACGCAAGTTGAAATGCAATAAACACCCCTACCAGCATGCCCACGGCGCCCCACGTAAGGGTAGCAATGGCAAATAGTTTTGATAGCCTGTTGTCAATTGTGTACTTCTGTAATTCCATACTATAGTTTTAAGTATTTTTGGTTTCGGTTTCTTTTTTATGATCGAATAAAATGCGGTTTGCGGGGGAGTAATCGTCATCATACTGGCCGTCTTTAACACTCCATATCAGTCCTACAAGAAATATTGAGGCGATTAATAAACTAACAATAGCAGTAATAATGATGACACTCATAAAAGGGCGCAATTTGTTTTAATGAAGGTTGATATTTTATGACACTACTCATACAACTGTATGATTTTCCTCATGTTCTCAGCCCCATGCTGCGGGCTTTCCACTCGCTTAACCCATAAGTTAATAAAATAATGCTTATAGAACTTGCAGGCATGAGTATAGCAGCAATTACAGGTGCCAATAAACCCTGCACAGCAAAGTATAACCCAATAATATTATAAATAATTGAAACCACGAAACTATACAGTATAATATTTCTGCCAGAGCGGGAAAAGCGCAGCAATTGATGCAGATTGCCAAAGTACGAAGAATGGAAGATACCATCGGAGGCTGGCGTAAAATTGTTGCTCTCCTCGGTTACAGCCAGACCTACGTTGCTCTGCTTCAAAGCGCCTGCATCATTCAACCCGTCTCCTATCATCATTACCTTTTGGTTTTTCACTTCCCGCAGGTATTTTATATATTCCAGCTTTTCTTCGGGTGAACGGTTGAACAGCAGTTCACTTTCATTTTTTAAAAGCTTTTTCAAATTTGCTGCTTCCGCGTCATTATCGCCACTTAAAATTGAAATGGTATAGTCCTGTTTTAAATTACCAATCACTTCTTCAATGCCAAGCCGGTACCTGTTACTTATCACGTATTCCCCCACTACTTCGTGATCAATTTTGATACTAACAACCGAACCGTCCGTAGCGCTGGTTTTATCACCGCTCACAAACTCGCGGCTACCAGCTTTGATATAAGTTTCTTCTATCCAGCCCTCAACACCCTGCCCGGTTATATTTTTAAAATGCGCAACCGGCACAGTGTGTTTTACCGAAAGATGGTTAAAAACAGCTTTGCTAAGCGGGTGGGTGGACTGGCTGAGCAGTGAAGCAAGTAAAATTTTGTTCTTTTCGCTAATGGCCTGGCCGCGATATTCTACCTGTAATTTTTTACTTTGGGTAAGCGTTCCGGTTTTATCAAATACAATATGGTCAACTTCGGCAATATCTCCTATTACATTGGGATGCCTTAAGTACAATTTATTTTTACTTAAAACCCTAAGTACATTACCATTCGTAAATGTGGAAGACAGCAGTAACGCGCATGGGCAGGCAATGATCAAAATGGTGGTTAAAGCGTTCCACATCGTAGTAGTTTCACCTTTGTTCCACCAGTAAATGGCAGCTAAGGCGCTGATCAAAAATACAATGGCTGTAAAATAATTGCTAACGTTGTGCAGAAAATCGGCCTCTTTCTTTTCTTCTTTAAATACATCTTTATTCCATAAGTTGGTAAGGTAACTTTGCGAAACCTTTTTGATCACCACCAGTTCCAGTTTTTGGCCAAGCTGCTTACCACCTGCATAAATGATCTCCCCCACTTCCTTCACTACAGGCAGACTTTCGCCGCTCACAAAACTGTAATCTATTTCGGCTTTACCTTTTGACAGGATAGCATCAGCGGGTATCAATTCGTTATCATAAACCTCAATTACATCGTTCTCATTCAGGTTTTCGATAAGGGTGGGAACTACTTCGTTTCCCTTCTGAACGTTTACAGCAATGGGAAAAAAAGATTTAAAATCCCGGTCGAAAGCGATGGCACTTTGGGTTTTGGCCTGCGCCCACCTGCCCACCAGCATAAAAAACACAATGCCGCTCATACTATCAAAATAGCCGCTGCTGTTGAGCGCGAACATTTCATAAAGGCTGCGGCCAAAAGTGATGAGCACGGCCAGTGCAATGGGCGCATCAATATTCAGATAGCGGTTTTTCAACCCTTTCCAGGCGCTAACAAAAAACTCTGTGGAACAATAAAAGAAAACCGGCAGCGCCAGTATAAAATTAATATAGCGAAAGGCAATGCCTACCTGCTCCTGCATATAACTGCCAATGGCAAAATACTCGGGCAGGCTCATCATCATGATATTGGCAAAACAAAAACCTGCAATTCCTATTTTAAGTAAACGGGTGCGGTTGTAAGAAGGAGGCTTTACGCTGCCCATATCCTGCAGGCTGATGTGTGGCTCGTAGCCAATGGAAGTAAGATTTTCAACTACTTTACGCAGCGTGGTCTGGTTATTATTAAAAACCACGAAGGCTTCTTTACGCGCAAAATTTACACGGGACGATACAACGCCATTATTGATGCGGTGAAGATTTTCGAGCAGCCACAGGCAACTGCTGCAGTGCATTTGTGGCAAGTAAAAGCTGACGTGAGTTTGCTTACCATCCGTAAACTGTATCAGTTTTTGTACAATTTGCGCATCATCCAAAAAACTGAACTTGTCTGCACGCACTTTTACTTTTTGCGTAATGCCAGGTTTGCTGTTCAGGTCGTAATAGGTGCACAGGTTATTATGGTTCAGTATTTCATAAACCATCTTACAGCCTTCGCAACAAAACAACTTATCATCAAGGCTGATCTTTTCATGAGCACAGGGCTCCCCGCAGTGAAAACAGCCAAGTTGTGTAGAGGATAAAAACTTCTCCAATATGTAACAAATTTTAAAATGCCAGTGAATCAGGCTTCACAACATCATTTTCGCTGCTTTTTACAGCCTGCTTTTTTTGCAATTTTGCAATGCATTTGTAAAAAGCATCCTTTTTGCAAAAGTAATGTTCTTTGAAGTAAGCCACGAGTTCTGCCAGCAAATTTTGAGGATTGTCTTCAAGTTCTAACTCCAGGTCTAAAACTTTGTTCTTTACAAATTCCTCTTTTTTCTTCAGCAATGCGTGTAATTCGTTAATACGCATGTTTTGAGGAAGGGATACCTCACTGTTGCCGAAGTAGCGGTTTATACCAGGGAAAACCAGTTTTGTTTCATAGGTTTTTAACGAGTGTATTTCTTCTTTCAACATATCCAGTATGTCGAAGGCGTTTTCATATCTATCTGTATCGCCGGCGTTTTTCCTAAACGTTTTTATCTTTAACAATATTACATCCATTCCAGGATATAGTTCATTGGTTATTTCACCAATTGATTCTTGAACTTGGGTAAAGGATGACATACCTGATTTATTTTATACAAATCTCTCCAATACATCCTTTATAAAAAATGATACTCAGGTTATATAAATATGATTTTCATCACTTTTGAAAAATCAGGCTTAGTGGGCGCGTTTCCAGAAATGATCGTTCCAGCCCGCATCAAAATCATTGTGCGGAGTGGCGTTGTGTGCTTTCATAGCACTGGCATACGCTTCAAAACTTTGCTGCTGCTCTATATGCGGAAAAAGTTGCCGCTCTTCAAACCGAATGTGCGCATCCAGCATATCTGTAAATTCTTTGAGGTTTTCATGCGTGGCATTCTGCGTTACATCGCTTAGCTTTTGCCTGATGGCGGCATGTTCTGTTTCAGCTTGTAACCGCAATGGATCATCCTGAACAAGCAATACAAATAGTTCCCTTTCTTCATTGTCGAAATGAGGTATGATTTCTGCACTACAGGCTGCTGCCACATAATTTTTCATGCGTTCAGCATCTATATTTTTATCCACTCCCTGCCTCACCTTCCACCCCAGCAATAAGCCAAAATGATGTTCTTTTGAGTAATGAACCAATGCTTCATGACGTTTGATAGGAGCCATTTGTATAATATTAAATCTGCTTGCAACCCTTGTTACACCAGCGGTTGCGCGGAGTTTTTTCTGTAATAATTGATCTTACTGATAAACATGGTGGCCATTTTATGTGCACGCCATTTGGCCTCCTCAGCTTTTTCGCCGGCAAAATGATTGTCAACCGTATTTGTAAAAAGCGAAAGCCAAGCATCAAAATGCGTTTCATTAATAGGCAATGTGGCGTGTGGTGGAAAAGGGCTGCCAAAATAGGTTTGTTTATCTAAAAGAACGGTTTGCCAAAAACGATACATTTTTTCAAGATGTTCAGGCCATCGGTCTTGTATACGGCTGTTGAATACGGGACCAATAAGCGTATGCTGCTGCACCTGTGTGTAGAACGTGTTTACAAGATGCTGGATATCTTCAAGCGATTGAATATCTTTTAATTCTTTCATTTATGCAAATGTACTGCAAAGGCAAAGTTTGCAGGATGACCACAGTCATAATAAAGCGTTACAAAAATTAATATAAAAGGTTGGCCGTGCGGATGAGTTTATCAGAATTGATGATCCTGATTTTTTTTCCTTTCAGTTCAATGATCTTATCATGATTGAACTCAGACAATAGCCTGATGGCGCTCTCAGTGGAAGTACCTACAAAATCGGCTATTTCTTCCCGGCTGAACTGAACATTTATTGTTTGACCGTCAGGCTCAAATCCATAAGTTGCTTTAAAAAACAATAGCGCTTCGGCCATGCGCTCGCGCACATTTTTTTGCGACAGGGAAACGATATGCTCTTCTGCCCCTTTTAGGTCTTCGCACAAAATTTTAAAAACAGCCACGCAAAGCCTGGCATTGGTAAAAACCAGGTTCATAAAGTAATCTTTCTCTATAAAGCAAAAATCTACATCTTCAATAGCAGTGGCTGTGGCGTGATACCTGTCGTTCGACACCAAAGCCCTGTAACCCAATATATCTCCTTCTTTGTGAAGCCTTAGGATCTGCTCTTTTCCATCGGGGCCGGTGGTGCTTAGTTTTATTTTTCCGCTGTTGATGCAAAACAACCCCATGGGCAGCCCATTCTCAGAAAATATAATTTGCCCTTTTCTGGCAGAACTGCATGATTTGTGTTTCGACATTTCCACCATATCCTCACTACTGAGATGGGAGAACAGGGAATTATTGTTGAGTTTACAGTCTACACAAACAGGCGATAGTAATTGACCACTTAAATTCACAATCTTATTATTAAAATTAGTAACCCTCGGGGTTCGCAAATATATACTTTTTGTTTAAATAAAAAGATAGAGTAGTATTTGTTAAAATACCGTTAGAATCAGACGTAAATGTAGTTTATACGAAACAAATCGTAAATTGCACAAAAACATTTTTATGGCGGTAATTAAGGCACTTAAACCTACTGAAAGTGAACTGGAAATATTGCAGGTGTTATGGACGAAAGGACAGGCCACCGTGCGCGAAGTACATGAAAAATTGTTGATTACCAAAGATGTAGGCTATACCACCACACTCAAGTTGATGCAAATTATGTTTGAAAAGGGACTGGTAAAACGTGACGATAGCTCTCGTACGCATATTTATATGCCTGCCTGTAACAAGGAGCACACCCAAAAAGAACTTCTGGGTAAATTTATCACCAACCTCTTTGGTGGCTCTTCGTCGCAACTGGTTTTGCAGGCGCTTGGTAACCACAAAGTATCTCCACAGGAACTGGAAGACATACAACAACTGCTCAACCAACTCAAAAAGTAAAGACAAATGATATTGCCTGATACCCTGCTTCATTTTCTATCTGCGTTGGGCTACAGCGTATTAAACAGTTTTTGGCAAACAGGTTTGCTGTGGCTGCTTATTATAGCCTTATCAAAATATAAACCTCACCTTACGCCTGCCGTGCTCAGCAATCTGAGTTTTGCTGCGCTTGTAACTGGTTTTGTTGCCTTCATCACCACCTTACTGGTTTACTTTTATGCGCCGCAAGCCTCGCTCGCCCTTCCTGGCTTTTTGGCCCGCACTGGTTTTTCCGAAATACTGACGATCACTTCCGCCGGGTTGTACCTGTTATTACTTATTATACCAGGTTTCAAATTATTCACCGGGTTTAACGAAGTAAGAAATTTAAAAACGAAGGAACTTAGCCGCCCAGCGGGTAGGTACAAAATTTTTATGCTGGATATGGCATCTTACCTCGGCATTAAAAAGAAAGTGCGCCTGTTTACATCTGCATTAGCAGAAACGCCTCTTACCATCGGTTTTTTAAAACCGGTGATCCTTTTACCCGTTGCTGTTATTAACAATCTTACACCAGACCAGGTAGAAACTATTATTTTACATGAACTGGCCCATATTAAAAAGCACGACTATGTCCTCAATTTAATTGGATGTATAATTTCTACATTTTTATATTTCAATCCTTTTGCTAAGGAGCTATTGAATTTATATAAAGCAGAAAGAGAAAAAACTGCTGATGGCAGCGTGTTGCAGTTTGAATATGATAGCCACCTGTTTGCCAATACGTTGCTACATGTGGCGCAATCAGCCAAAGCTGATAACGGACTGCTTACAATGAAAGCTGCCGGAGAAAATCAACATTTATATCATCGTATCCAGTGGATGGTGGGCATTAGGCAGCGCCCCCTGCCCGGTTACAAAAAGGTATTTGCTTTAGCAGCATTGATGTCGTTGTTCTTATTGATCAACCCAGCTAGCCGTATACAAAAATCGCCACAACCTGTTGCTTCTCTTACCAATGCTAATATTAGCCCAATATTTACATTATCTTATGATCATGCTATTAGTGTTCAGCCCATACCTGTAAAGCCTGAAATAAAAATGCAGACCGTTTACCTGAAAAAAGTGGAGAACGCTGAAACAGGTAAAATAGACATCGTTATGCCGGCTGCACAGGAAGAGGTGGGCAGCCAATACTTGCTGGTGACAAAGCCTGATATACCTTACTTAACTCCCCGGCAGGAAGAGAATGTGCAACAGATATTAACCGCGGCTAAAAAAATATTTGCCGAAGAGAACTGGCGGCTGATTGAATTGAGCCTGGCAGAAACAGTTACGGGCGAACAAAAAACGGCTTTGAAAGAAGCATTCACTGCTATGATAGAAGCATCTGACTGGAATCAAAAAGCTGACGCCATGCGCCAGGCATATGATGATATTGACTGGAAAACTTTGCTGCAGGATATAAACATGGCAGTTGCCTACATTAGGCTTGATAGTATTTACAATAGCTACAACACCGCGCTGGAAAGATACCATCAAATTAAAAAAGAAATTGGTAAAGAAAAACAACAGGAGATCAACACACTTATAGCCGACACGGAAAATATTTTAAATGTAGCCGACAGCATTCGCAGAAAAAGGGTTGTGGAACTGTAACTCCGTTTAATATTATTTATTGTCTTCATTGCATAAAAAATAATAACAGATTCTTATTTATATCATAAGTTAAGATATATTTGAATGATGTTTAACGATTTACCTTAAATCCAAAATTTTGCAAATGAAGACAAGAAAAATTACACTATCTGAACAGGAAATTCCCGAACAATGGTACAACATCGCGGCTGATATACCCAACAAACCGTTGCCTCCGCTGCACCCCGGTACTAAAGAACCTATTGGTCCGGATGCCCTGTCGCCTTTGTTTCCGCAGGAACTGATCAAACAGGAAGTGAGTACCGAAAAATGGATCAGCATACCTGATGAGGTGCGTAATATTTACAGCCTGTGGCGGCCTACACCGATGTATCGCGCTTACGAATTGGAAAAAGCTCTGGATACGCCTGCAAAAATCTACTATAAATACGAGGGGGTAAGCCCGGCCGGTTCGCACAAACCGAATACTGCAGTGCCGCAGGCTTATTATAATAAAATGGAAGGCGTGAAGCGCCTCACTACCGAAACCGGCGCCGGCCAATGGGGCTGCGCGCTCAGCTTTGCCTGTAATATTTTTGATATGGATTGCGAAGTATATATGGTAAAGGCTTCCTACGAAAGCAAACCATATAGAAAAGTGATGATGAATACCTGGGGAGCTAAAGTTTTTGCTTCTCCTTCCACCAACACGGAGGCAGGAAAGAAAATTCTTGCCAATGATCCCAATAGTCCGGGTTCGTTAGGCATTGCAATCAGCGAAGCGGTAGAACTGGCTGTCATGCGCGATGATACCAGGTATGCGTTGGGCAGTGTGTTGAACCACGTGTTGCTGCACCAGACTGTAATTGGATTAGAATCAATTAAACAATTAGAAAAAGCAGGGGATATGCCAGATGTGGTGATAGCGCCTTTTGGCGGCGGTTCTAATTTTGCGGGCATCAGTTTCCCCTTCCTCAGGTTGAATTTTGATGAAGGGAAAAAGATCCGTTGTATTGCCAGCGAACCTACCTCCTGCCCCAAACTCACACGCGGCGTTTTTCGTTATGACTTTGGTGATACTATAGGCATGACACCATTGCTGCCGATGTACACCCTCGGGCACAATTTTGTACCCGAACCCATTCATGCGGGTGGGCTGCGCTACCACGGTGCAGGTGCACTGGTAAGCCAGTTACTGAAAGACGGACTGATTGAAGCATCAGCGCACGATAATATTGAGGTGTTTGAAGCAGGTATGTTGTTTGCCAAAACAGAAGGCATCATCCCCGCGCCGGAAGCCACGCATGGCATTGCCACCGTTATAAGAGAAGCAGAGCGCTGCAAGCGCGAAGGCAAAAGCGAAACCATCCTGTTTAACCTCTGCGGCCACGGTAATTTTGACATGAAGGCTTATCAGGATTATCTTGACGGCAAAATTATAAGGCATGAATTGACTGATGCTGAAATACAGGCTTCGCTGGCAGAGCTTGATACGCCGTTGATTTAGCTTTTTGATTTACAAATTACCGGTACTACCCGTTAAAAAATTAAATGCCATCTCGTGAGGGGTGGCATTTTTTAACAAACGGATGGTTCTTGTCAATCTATTGTAGCCTTCCTGTACTTGATGCCTTTCCATGTCAACCCAACATCCCTCACCTGCTTTCACGTTATTCCGACGGCTCCCAGCCACGTCATTCCGAACCTTAGCTAGCCCGGCGATGTAGCATGGAAGTCGAAGTGAGGAATCTCTAAATGCATGACGGTTCAGGAGATTTCTCCGCCGCCCTGGGCGCAACAGTCCCTGCACGCGGGGTCGATATGACGGAAAGGGTAACCGTCATACCTCATCCACTCCCACGTCATTACGAACGCGCCTTTTCCAACGTCATTCCGACGCGAAGCGGAGGAATCTAACATTCTCCCACGTCATTCCAAACCTTCGCCAGCCCGGCGATGTAGCATGGATATTGAAGTGGCGAATCTCTGAACACCGGCCTCACTGCTCCTTAGCAGGCTCCCCACTGATGGTGCGCTTTGCTTCTTCGATGGTTTTATTTACGGCTTCTTTTGTTTTATTCACGCCATCAGTAATGGCTTTGGCGCTGTTGGCACTTACCTCTTTTACTTTACGAACTTTGTTCAGGCCTTCCTGCACTTTGTTCAATCCCTCTGTCATGCCTCTTGTAATCGTTTCCAGGTCAGATAACGAGGTATCTGTTACGGATGGGCTAACACCGGTATTCCTCACATTGTTGATACTGTCTGCAATGGCCACTCTCCACAATGAATCTGCACGCAGTGAATCCACATTCACTTCTTCGCTTGAGGAGGAAAAATTGCAGCCAATCAAGCCTGTTAAGCAAAACAAAAAAACTGCTATTTTTAAAATTGCTGCTTTCATATATTTTTCAAATTGACAACCCTTTAATTTTTTTTCAAAGCATCCCTTGTATTTTCCGCTCCTTCCTTCACTGCCGTTCCCACTTTTTGGGCGCCTTCTTTCACCACTTCAGCGCCCTGTTTGGTCTTTTTTTCAATCACCTTGCCCAACTGCTGTGCCCCTGCTTTCAAATCCTGCATGCCGTCTTTTAATTTTGCCCTGGCCGAATCCAGGTTGGCTTTTAATGAATCGTCAATGCTACCCAATGTGGTATCCCGCAAAGCGGTTATACTGTCTGATCTAAGAATGGAGTCTTGCCTTAAAGAATCCTGGTTTATCACCGTTTCATTAGCGCTGAATTCACAGGCTGTTAAACATAAAACCGCTGAAATGGCTGTAATTTTAAAAAGCTTATTGTGTTTCATATGAATACATTTAATAGTTGATACTGCAATGATTATAAATGTAACCTTTAGGCTGAATAGAATTAACACTATATTTAAAAACCTATTACTTTTTTCGGAAGAAAAGGCGCACCGGCACGCCACTGAAATTAAAGTTTTTGCGCAACTGGTTTTCCAGGTAATTTTTATAAGGTTGTTTAATGTCGTCAGGAAAATTACAAAAGAATGCAAACGACGGTACCACGGTGGGCAATTGAGTTACAAACTTAATTTTTACCGAGTGGCCGCGAACAACAGGCGCATGGTGCATTTCCACTGCTTTCAGCATCACATCGTTCAGCTTACTGGTGGGCACTTTGCGCCTGCGGCTTTCATACACTTCAAGGGCAGTTTCCATGGCTTTAAAAATCCTGGTTTTTTCTAATGCTGAGATAAAAATAACCGGCACATCATTGAAAGGCGCCAGCCTTTGTTTTAGTTCGTTTTCATAATCGCGCGCGGTATTGGTTTGTTTATCCTCAATAAGATCCCACTTGTTCACCAATATTAAAATACCCTTGCCTTTGCGCACGGCAAGGCTGTAAATGTTTAAATCCTGCGCGGTAATGCCCTTTTCGGCATCCAGCAATAAAAGGCATACGTCTGCTTCATCCACCGCTTTAATAGCGCGAATAACGCTGTAAAATTCCAGATCTTCGTGCACGCGGGATTTGCGTCGAATGCCTGCGGTATCAATTAAAATAAATTCTTTCTGAAACAGGTTGTAGTGCGTGTGAATAGTATCGCGCGTGGTGCCGGCAATATCGCTTACAATGGTCCTTTCCTTACCTATCAGCGCGTTCAGCAGCGATGATTTGCCAACGTTCGGTTGACCGATGATGGCAAATTTAGGCAGCACATTTTCATCTTCATCTTCGTTTGGCAGTTCTTCAGGGATCAGGGCTGCAACTGCATCCAGTAGCTCACCCGTTCCACTGCCGCTGGCAGATGCAATGAAAAAAATATGTTCAAAACCCATGCTGTAAAACTCTGCTGCTTCCAGCATTCTTTCATTGTTATCTACTTTATTCACCACCAAAAAAACGGGCTTGGGGCTTCTGCGCAACACATTGGCCATTTCTTCATCAAGGTCGGTAAGGCCGGTTGTGGCATCCACCAAAAACAAAATATTATCAGCTTCATCCACCGCTATCATTACCTGCTTTGCAATCTCGCGTTCAAACACATCGTCACTGCCATGCACAAAACCGCCTGTGTCAATCACGTTAAAGTTTTTGCCATTCCAGTCGCTTACTCCATATTGCCTGTCGCGGGTCACGCCGCTCACATCATCCACAATGGCTTTGCGCTGTTCCAGCAAACGGTTAAAAAGCGTGCTTTTACCCACGTTCGGCCTTCCTACTATTGCTACTGTAAACCCCATTACAATTATTAATTATTACTTATTAATTTTAAATTAAACCCCGTATCCATATTCTCTCAATTGCAGGTCATTGTCGCGCCATTTTGGTTTTACTTTTATAAATAATTCAAGAAAAACCTTCCGGCCTATAAACGCTTCAATATCTTTACGTGCTTCAGTTCCTATCTTTTTTACCATGCTGCCCTTTTCCCCGATCAGGATCATTTTTTGGGTTTCGCGATGCACGATAATATCAGCTACTATTTTTACCAGTGTATCCTTTTCTTTATACTCACGTAAAAGCACGGCAGTATGGTAAGGAATTTCATCGCTTGCCAGCTCGTATATTTTTTCGCGTATCAGTTCGCTCACAAAAAACTTTACCGGCAGGTCGCTAATGTCATCTCCATCATAAAAAGGTTCGCCTTCGGGCAGCAGTTCAACAATGGGCTGAATGAAGGATTCAAAGTTCACACCTTTCAATGCTGAAATGGCGGTAACCTTTTTAGCATAAGGTCTTTTTGTAAAAAATTCTACAGCCTCTGCTACTTTTTGTTCGGTAGTGCGGTCAATTTTGTTAATGACCACAACAGCCGGCACTTTTAATTTTAGTGAAGAAAAAATTTCATCACATTCTTCCCATGAGTCCTTTACGTCCACCAGCAGCAGCGCCACATCTGCATCTTCCAGCGCGCTTTTTACCGCTTGCATCATTTTTTCGTGCAGCTTGTATTTTGGCTCGATAATGCCGGGTGTATCGGAAAAAATGATTTGATACTCTTTTTCGGTTAAAATGGCCTTGATCCGGTGCCTGGTAGTTTGCACCTTATGCGAAACAATGGCCAGTTTCTCTCCCATCAACGCGTTTAAAAGCGTGCTTTTTCCGGCATTGGGTTTACCAAATATGTTTACAAATCCAGACTTCATAACGAATGCGCCAAAATTAACTAACCAAAATCAATTATGAGTATTTAATTACTTTCAATACAACTTAACCAGCGGAATGATACCGAACCAAAAAATGTAAAGCAGTGAAACGACCATCAACCCGTCTATTTTAGACGGCTTATTTTTTAACCTGATAAACCTGAAAATCAGGTACGACAAATACAACGCATGAGGCAGGGTGAGATAGATAACATTGCCAAAGGCATGCGGCAACAAGCCAAACACGTGCAGAAAAACAGCTACGCAAGTAGCAGCTAAAACAAACGCAAGGGCTATGAATGCCGCAGCATTTTTCCCAACCCTTACCGGTATCGTTTTTTTGTTAGCTGCTTTGTCTGCTTCGTAGTCTGGAATACCAGATAAAATAATGGCCGGAATAATTGACAATAACAGCGGTAGGCTTATGAGCCATAAATCAGGGTTGTTAATGCTGCCACCCTGAAAAACAAACCCGCACATCATCACAGCAATACTGTGTGTTATTGCTACGTCCAGTTCGCCCAGTCCTCGCCAGGAAAGTTTTAATGGCGGCATAGTATAGCCCAGGGCCAGCACGGATATCACAGCACAAACCGCCATGTTTTCAACCATTTCAGCAGGCGATAAATAATTGAGTATTAAAAACACCGGCACTAACAAAACAATACAAAGTTTGATGGCGCTGAGCAATTTTTCACGGGTGATGAGTTTTTCTGTCAGCACACGCGATCCCCCATTAAATGGCCCGAAATTTTTGTTCTTTATGTCTGATTCGTAATCAAAATATTCATTACTAAATACCGTTGCTGCTTCCAGAATGAATAAAAATAGATAACCCGTAATCATTACCCACACATCAAATACATAACCATAATGCCTTGCTGCGTATGCCCCGGTGGCATAGGCTATAAACGTCATGGGATAAAACTGTAAGAGCAGCGCCCTGAGCCAGGTTGTGATACGGTTCATGAACTTTTCAAAAGATGTTATAACCCCTTTATCAAGTTTCAACCCGATTTCTGTAACTTCTTGCAACCAGTGTTGCCGCTGCTCTTCTGTAGCATATTTTACGGGACTGATGAGTTTTTTTCTTACCGGCCATACGCCGCAAAACTGTAACGTGGAGCTGGCCAGTAAGTGTACACCCGGCGACTTGTATATGTATTTATATATGAGTACCGGCGTATCCATAGTGGTAATTATTTGCGCGGTACGGCCTTTCAATAACTTTTCATATTGCCATTTGCCTGTTTCGTTAAATGCAAAGCGCGGTGTGATCACCCTGTCTAAAAAAGATTTTAAAAGCCCAGGCATGCTTCCCCACCAGGTTGGAAAAACAAACACCAGATGATCGGCCCAAAGAATATCGTGGCGCACGGTTACAAGGTCGTCTTCAAAATGCTGGTTTTCGGGGTCAGGTATCACTACGTTTTCTTCAAATTTTAATGCTGCTATATGCACCAGCTTTACAGAAGCTCCGGACTGAGAAGCGCCATTATAATAGGCATCGGCTAATACACCACAAAAACTGTCTCTGCGCGGATGTCCTAACAATATTAAAACATTCATAAGCCGTCCATAATTTTTTGCGTTTGTTGCGCGTTTGTAATGGCAGCCGTGCCCCATGTGTTGTTGAAGTAAATGTAGACTTCTTTTTTACTTTTCTTTATTTGAGATGCTACTTCCTTCAGCACTATTTCATCGTACTGCGATTTATATAATACAGGCTTACCATGAAAACGATAATATACGGTTGAATGGTTCTGAATGACGTCTTCCGGAATATCGCCGGGATAACTTTGCCCGCAGAAAGTTATTTGATGTTTTTTAAACGCATCATATACGTTCTTAATCCACCAGCTTTTATGCCTGAATTCAACCACATTTCTTACTGAAGGATCCAATTTTTGCAGGATCAGGTTCAAACGCTCTTCACTAAAATGAAAGGATGGCGGCATTTGATAAAGGATACAACCTAATTTATGCTTCAGCCCATTTTGCATAAGCGCGGTGAAATCATCAATTACAGATTGATCAACTTTGAACCTTTTTATATGCGTAACAAATCTGGGGCCTTTCACGGAAAATATAAAATCATCGGGTGTTTTCGCGTACCAGTTATTAATTGTTTTTTCAGTGGGTATCCTGTAAAAACTAGAATTGATCTCCAGAGTGTTGAACTTTTTAGTATAATAGTCAAGCCATAGTCGTGCCGGCAAGCCTCCGGGATAAAATACATCTTTCCATTCCTTATAAGAAAAACCCGAGCAGCCGATGTAAATTTTCATAATTAAATTTTTAGCGATAATACCTGTTTTATCGTTGCGCAAATACTATGCGAGAAAGTATGTGCGGGCAATGCGAATGAGAGGCGTAGAATGTGGCATAACTCTTGTTTTGCTATTAAAATTGTAACCCATAAATCAAATTAATATGAAATGAGCCATTTGAATGTTTCACACCAACAGGTATTAATATTATGGCGAATTCCATGTGATCATTATTAACAGCCGTAAAGCGGCACACACTAAAAAATACACATATGAAAACTAATTTTTTTGCAGTAATCGCATTGGCATTTTTTACGCTCACGCTTCAAAGTTGTGAACTCGTAGAAGGTATTTTTAAAGCAGGTATGTGGTGGGCATTTATTCTGATAGCGTTGGTAATTGGAGTCATTTTCTGGTTACTTCGGGGCAGAAGAGGTTAAAAATATTTTAGCACACAAAAACGGATAAAACTACTCTTATCCGTTTTTTTTATTACTGCTCCTATTGACATCTGTTGTTTTTGAGCAGAAAACGTTTCGTCAAATATTTACGAACCGGTTCATCGTACCATTTCAAACTAAGCCAGGCCAAAAGAATATTCCCGAAAAACAAAGCCAGTGCAACATGCCAGGTTTGCGAAAACGAATATCCCTCTTTCCATACCCACGAATAGAACAGGTACATAAAGGGGTAATGCACGATATAGAGCGGGTAAGAAATATCGCCTAAAAATTTACAAAAACGGGTGGTTATTTTGCCGGTTGTTTTTTCTGAAGCTCCCAGGTAAACGAGTATTGGAAAAAGGATTATGGTGCATACGGCATCGTATATACCATTCATCCACATCGCATCGCTATTGCCAATATAAGGCATGGAAAGTAACACGATAATGGCCACGCTGCAGATCCAAAATGCGCCTTTAATATAAACGGGTTTAAATAGCCTCGACATTAGCAATCCTGCAGAAAAGGAAAATAATACACGCAGCATGCCGCCTGCGAGATTATTATCTGCCAGCGACCACCCTACACCCAGATGCCCATAACCGGAAAAATTGAACACAGCAAACGCAGCGAGACCAGCAGCTGATAACTCTACAAAAATCAATAACGCCTTGTTAGAAAGTTTACGTAAAAATAAAGCGTATAGTATGTTGCCAATGTATTCAAAAAATAAAGACCAGGCAGGGCCATTAAGCGGGTACATTTCACCATTTCCTCTCACTTCAGCACCGGAGCCTGGTAAAGCCGGAATTAAAAACAGATGCATCAGCATGGCAAACATGATCATGCTTAAAGAAACCTGTGCGCCATCCCACTTTTCACCCCCCTGTATTAAGTAGGTAATCACGCCCAAAACGGTTCCCATAATTATCATAGGGTGCAAACGAATGAGCCTGCGTTTAAAAAAATCTTTTGGTTTCATTTTTCCCCAGCGGTCATCGTAGGCATAGCCAATAACAAATCCCGACAGGATAAAAAAGAAATCTACAGCCAAGTAGCCATGATTGAACTTTTGATCGAACGGGCTGGTGGCAAAGGCTTCAAACACATGGTACCAGATTACCATAAGCGCTGCAACGCCGCGTAATCCGTTTAATATTTTATAGTGTGGCTTTGTATCAGCAAACGCGGCTGAGGCAATGAATTGATCTGACATAAATGCGAATAATGTTTAGTGTCGGTCAAATATAAGCAGGCTGTGTCATAATTCACTGGCAGGGCACTTTATAAGAAATATAATTGATGAAACTGCTGTATACAACAAAACCCACGTATAAACGTGGGTTTTACCTTTAGTTGCGAAGGCAGGGATCGAACCTGCGACCTTCGGGTTATGAGCCCGACGAGCTACCGCTGCTCTACCTCGCACTGCAAATATACGGCAAAAAACTTTACCGGCAAAAGATTAAAATATAAAACCTACCTTTGCGGCTGTTCTAAAAAAACTGAACAGCTTTCAGAGTTTCCCGGGGTGCCGATTATGCCACGCATAAAAAGCTGAGAAAATACCCGTAAAACCTGATCAGGGTAATGCCTGCGCAGGGAAGGAATGAGACCTATTCTTTCTACTTCAGCATTTCCCTCTCATTATTTTTTTAATTTTTAAATGAAAAAACAAATGAAGAGGATTTTTTTGTCCGCATGCCTTATTATGGCAACAGCAACTGCTTTTTCACAAAGCGACTCAATTTTTGTAACAGACAGTTTTCACGTGCTTACACCAGTGGAAGTACGAGCAACCAGGGTAAATGAGAAATCGCCTTTTGCCGTAACTAATGTTTCTTCTGCAAGTATACAGAAGCAGAACCTGGGGCAAGGCCTTCCTTATCTGCTAATGCAGGCGCCGTCTGTCATTACCAGTTCTGACGACGGAAATGGAGTTGGTTATTCTTCCTTACGCATTCGTGGAACTGACATTACACGCATTAACGTAACGTTTAATGGGGTGCCTGTAAATGACCCTGAATCCCAGGGAACATTCTTTGTGAATTTTAGTGACCTTGCATCATCTACCAACTCCATACAGATACAACGTGGCGTTGGCTCATCAACAAATGGCCCCGGAGCTTTCGGGGCTTCCATCAATATTTCTAACTTGGGTCAAAGCCGCGATGCCTTTGCCACTATTAGCAATTCGTATGGATCATTTAATACACGCAAACATACCATACAGGCTGCAACTGGAATGCTCAAGGGCGGCTTTCAGTTTGATGTGCGTTTATCCAAACTGAATTCTGATGGCTACATAGACAGGGCTTTTAGTGATTTGAGATCATTGCATCTCATTTCGGGATGGACTTCGAAAAATGAAAAGACCAATGTCAAGTTCAACCTGCTTTCCGGTAGTGAAAAGACCGGCCAGGCCTGGAATGGGATTGGCACTTATTTTTCTGACAAAGAGGTCGCCGTGGATTATCAAAAACAGTTAGATAAAGTAGGCCGCACCACCAACACGCTTGGTAAAATGGCAGACGGCAGTTTTTATAACGATCAAACAGATAACTACCAGCAGGACTATTACCAGTTATTTTTGAATCATCAGTTCAACAATCATTGGACTGCAAATATTACAGCCTATTATACAAGGGGTAAAGGCTTTTATAATGAATACCGCTTAGATGAACCTTTTGCTGATTATAGTCGCCCAAATATTACGATTGGAAACACTGTCATTGAATCAACAAATTTAACGCGCCAGTTGTGGCTTGACAATCATTATTACGGAAGTGTGTTTTCAACCAATTACAACAGAAGAAATACCGAACTGATCTTTGGCGGCGCTATTACCGAATATGATGGTGCGCATTATGGTTTTGTAAAATGGGCAGAAGCTGGCGGCTTTCCTGTAGACTATAAATGGTATGACTTAGATGCGTACAAAAACGATTTCAACTTCTTCGGAAAAATTCAGCAACAGCTTGCCGAAGGGCTTTTTGGTTTTGCCGATCTGCAGTTTAGGAAAGTAGTTTATGACATCTATGGTTTTAGAAAGAATCCTGAGATAGAATGGTTGAATGCTTATTCCTTTTTCAACCCCAAAGCAGGTTTGAGTTATATTATGAGGCACCCTTACAGCGCTCAAAGCAAAATATTTGCATCGTTTGCCGTAGCCAACAAAGAGCCTAACCGCGATGACTTTGAAGCCTCTCCAACGGATCAGCCAAAAGCCGAAAGATTACATGATATTGAAGCTGGATATCAATACAATGCTCAAAAATTTGCCGCAGGCGTTAATGGATATTACATGAAGTATAAAGACCAATTGGTACTAACCGGTAAAATAAATGATGTAGGCGCGTATGCACGCACCAACGTGGATGACAGTTACCGCGCCGGTGTGGAACTGACAACTACCACGCGCCCCGCAAACTGGTTTGTGCTGGATGCTAACGCCACATTCAGCCGCAATAAAATTAAAAATATTACGCAATACACTGATGATTATGACAAGGGTGGGCAGATAGAGCATATATACACCAATACGGATATAGCTTTCTCACCCAACATAGTAGCAGGTGCCACTGTGAGTATTGAGCCGTTTCACGGCAGATCAGAAACGCAGCATTTTTATATTGATCTGGTACAGAAATTTGTTGGCCGTCAATACCTTGACAATTCATCTGAAAAAATCAAAAGCATTCACCCTTATGCATTAACTGATGTGAGGCTGAGGTATGACATAACAACGCGTTCTGTAAAAAACATCGGACTTATTTTAATGGTAAACAACCTGTTCAACAAAAAGTATGAGAACAACGGCTATACCTTTAGTTATTTATATGATGGAACATTTGCTACTGAAAACTATTATTACCCACAAGCCGGCATTAACTGGAACTTTGGCGTAACGTTGGCATTTTAAAAACTTCAACAGCATACTAAAAAGCCGTTCAATTTTGAACGGCTTTTTTTATCCTTTTCCTCATCACCATAAATTGTAGCTTTTGCAGGTGTTTGCCGCTGATACCGTCTTCTTCAAAAGTTTTTCTTTCTCCCGTATCAGCATAACCATGTCGCTTATACCAATTTATCAGTTCGATGCGAACATCAATCACCGTCATGTAGATGGAAGTGCAGTTTTGTTTAATAGCATATTCTTCTGTGGCGCTCAATAACTTTTTACCGATGCCTGAGCTTTGCAGTTGAGGGTTGACGCTTAGCATCCCCAGGTAAATAGCATCATTATGCTGCTGAAGGTTTACACAACCCTCAACGTCTGGCTGGCAGTAAATTAAAAATATACTGCCGGGTTGATAGATAAGTTTTTCAACTTCCTGAAGGCTGGTGCGCTGCTCACCGGCTATAAGATCAGCTTCAGTTGTCCAACCCTTGCGGGAAGACTCGCCCCTGTATGCAAGGTTTAGCAAAGAAGTTATCTCTGCCGCGTTTGAAATTTTTGCTATTGAAATATGGTCATCAGAAAATAAAATCATAACAATTGCTACATATTACACACTACAGGAGTTTTATGCAAAACGGCTGCTCCGATCGCTATCAGAACAGCCGATATTAAAATGCTTAATCTTAGCTGAGTTTGGCCAGGGCATCTTTTACTCTTGCCCATGCTTTTTCAATATTCTCAGTGCTATTGGCATAAGAAAAACGTACGCAGTTGGGTTCGCCAAAAGCAGCGCCCATTACAGACGATACATGCGCGGTATTTAAAAGATACATACACAAATCGGCAGAATCCTTAATGTGGTTACCATCGGCGTCTTTCTTTCCGTAATAAGAGCTCATGTCTGGAAATATATAAAACGCTCCTTCAGGTTCTGAACAACTAATGCCAGGTACACTTTTAACCAACTCCATGGTTCTTGCGCGGCGGCGGGCAAATTCTTCAGACATTTTAATGGTGGGCGTCATATCTCCGGTAAGTGCGGCTATTGTTGCTTTTTGGGTAATGGAGCATGTAGCACTGCTAATCTGGCCCTGAAGTTTTTCCATAGCTTTTGCTATTTCAACCGTTGAGGCTGTATAGCCCAGGCGCCAGCCAGTCATGGCAAAGCCTTTACTAAGGCCATTTACCAAAATCACGCGGTCTTTAATTTCATCAAACTGTGCAATGCTTTCATGTCTTCCAACATAATTGATATATTCATAAATTTCATCTGAAATAATATAGATCTGCGGATGCTTTTTAAACACTTCAGCCAAGCCTGCCAGTTCTTCTTTGCTGTATACTGCGCCGGATGGATTACAAGGGGATGAAAACAAAAAAGCTTTTGTATTAGGAGTAATAGCTGCTTCCAACTCCTGCGGGCTGATCTTAAAACCATTTTCAACTGTTGAGCGGATCTCCACTACTTTGCCGCGCGCTATCTTCACCAGTTCACTGTAAGTAACCCAGTAAGGTGTAGGAATGATCACTTCCTCATCATCGTCAACCAGGGCAAGCAGTGCGTTGGCAAGGCTTTGCTTGGCGCCGGTAGAAAGCACAATTTGTTCTGGCTTATAATCAAGGTTATTATCTCTTTTCAATTTTTTACAAACCGCTTCGCGAACATCAAGGTAGCCGGGCACCGGCGTGTAATGCGTCCAGTTATCATGAATTGCCTGAATGGCCGCCTGCTTAATATGTTCGGGCGTATCAAAATCGGGTTCGCCAAGGCTCAGGTCAATTACGTCAATTCCCTGCGCTCTTAGTTCCCGGCCCAGTTTGGCCATTTTAAGTGTTTCAGGTTCTGCAAAACGGTTCAATAAAGATGATAAAGACATAATAAAGTATTTTACTGATTAAACAAATCGGCGCGAATTTAATGAAACACAGAAGATTTTGAACTGATATTACTCAGTTTTTAAAAAATAACTAACGGCTCTGCAAATTGAAATTTATTTCATCATAAAAATCCTTATGAAATGTATTGCAATGTCATAATAATATTGTATGCAAAACCTTATCTTTGCAGCCTTTGAAAATTTTTAAGACCAAAAGATAAACTATAATTTAACAAGGTATGCAACTCAAAGGTTTGGTTAGATTTTTTACAATCTTACTCATTATTTATTCCCTTTACCAATTATCATTCACGTGGTTTGTTCGCAATCATGAAAAAAAGCTTGAAAGCTCTGCCAAAAGCTATATTGCTGCCAACTACCCTGCTGCTGCAAAATACTCCGCCAACAAAGATTCGCAGGCACTGTACCAGCTTACATTGGATTCAATTTTTCGCGACAGGCTTACAAGGCTGAAAGACAGCACGAAAGACGAAACGATCACATATGGCATTACCGGCCCCATCAGCTATCAAAAAGCCAAGCAGGAAGAACTGAACCTGGGCCTTGACCTGCAGGGTGGCATGAACGTGACCATGGAAGTGGAAATGACGGGCCTGCTGAGAACACTTGCCAATAACAGTAAAGATCCTAACTTTTTAAAAGCGCTTGAAAATGCCAATCAGCGCAAAAAGAACAGTGATGCCAATTTCATTAAGCTGTTTGCCGAAGAATTTAAAAAATTAGCACCCGGCACCAGCCTTGCATCTTTGTTTGCCACTACCAATGTAGATGGTATTAAAATTTCTGATAGCGATGCCAAAGTAATCAGCTACCTTGAAACGCAGGCAAAATCAGCGTTTGACAATACCGCCCGGCTGATCACTACGCGTATTGACAAATTTGGTGTAGCGCAGCCCAATATCAATGCTGATGCCGCCAAGCAAACCATTACCGTTGAGCTTCCTGGTATTCAGGACAGAGAAAGAGTAAGAAAAAATCTTCAGGCATCTGCCAACCTGCAGTTTTGGGAAGTATACAATATTTCTGAGTTAGGCGCCAGCATTTCAAAAGCAGATGAAATATTTTTTGCGCAAAACAGTGGTAAAACAGCGAGCACAGATACCACCAATATTACTGCCGCCGCTACCACAGATACTACACAAGCTGCCGCCGCAGCAACAATTGCTGATACCAACCAAAGCGATCAATTAAAGCAACTGGCCGGACAGAAAGATGCAGCCACTACTCCCGGAGCTAACAACCAGGAAGAAGAAGCTAAAAAACATTTGGGAGGCTGGATTTCATTTGCTGTTGACCAGCAGGGCCGCCCGGTTGATGCAGGCATGATTGGCCAGGTATTGATCAAAGACACCGGGAGGGTGAGCCAGATATTAAATTCGCAGGCTATTAAATCTCAGTTTCCGGCAGATGTGGTATGGATGTATGGAATCCCTGAAAAAAAATCTCCCGCCGTAACTTTATACGCCATTAAAACATTTGGCCGCGAAAAAGCCAAGTTAGAAGGAGAAACAGTTACAAATGCAGGTTTTGATTTTGACCAGACGGGTAAAACAAGCGTATCGCTTGAAATGAATAATGTTGGCGCCAGAATATGGGCCGACCTAACAAGGGCAAACGTGGGCAGGCATATTGCCATTGTGGTGGACAACACCGTGTACTCTGCACCCGTTGTGAATGAAGCCATTACTGGAGGCCGCTCAAGTATCTCTGGTAACTTTACTGCAGAAGATGCGCAGGATCTTTCCAATATTTTAAAAATTGGTAAGTTGCCGGCACCTGCTAAAATTGTGGCGGAGCAAACTGTTGGCCCTACACTTGGTGAACAGGCAGTTAAAGGCGGCTTGCTCTCATTTAGTATTTCCTTCCTAGTAATTTTTGCATTAATGCTTGTGTATTATAATACAAGCGGGCTAATTGCCAATATTGCCCTTATACTTAACCTTTTATTTACCGTGGGCGTACTTGCAGGGCTTGGTGCTACACTTACCGCCCCTGGTATTGCCGGTTTGGTATTAACCATTGGTATGGCTGTGGATACCAACGTGATTATTTACGAGCGTATTAAAGAGGAACTCAGGCGCGGCAAAAGTTATCTGGCTGCTATTAATGATGGTTACAACCGCTCATTGCCTCCGGTACTTGACGGTCACATTACCACCATGCTTACAGCTTTTATCCTTTACTATTTTGGTTTAGGTCCGGTTAAAGGTTTTGCCACCACACAAATCCTCGGTCTTTTCCTATCGCTGTTTTGTGGTATTTTGGTGAGCCGCTGGGTTACAGACTGGTTTACTGATAAAAACAGGCACCTTAAATATTTTAGTAAGATAAGCAACACGGTTGAAAGAAAATCGAAATTCAAATTCATTGAATACCGCAAAGTTGCATACGGCATTTCAGTGGTGATATTATTACTGGGTTTAGGAACTTTTATCAACGGTTTTGATTATGGTGTGGAATTTGAAGGTGGCCGTTCTTACCGAATTGAGTTCGACAAACAGGTAAATGTGGAGAATGTGCGCAATGACCTGAGAGGTGTATTTGATGGTGAAAATCCCATAATTAAAACGGTGGGCGATGCCAGCACACTTGATATTACAACTTCTTATCTGATCAATGATCCTAATACAATTGCTGCAGACTCACTAGTTGCTTCAAAGTTGTACCAGGGCTTGCAAAACCATTTGCCGGCCAATACTACCTGGGAGCAGTTTAATACAACGTACAATAAAGGTTCTAAAAAAGTATTACCTACTATTTCTGATGATTTAAAGAAAGGAGCTTTACAGGCTACAATTATTGCGTTGGTAGCAATTTTTCTTTACATATTTGTACGTTTTCGTAACTGGCGGTACTCGCTGGGTACCATCTTCGCCCTGCTGCATGATGCGACTGTAATGTTGATTGTATTTTCTTATGCGCGGCATATTGTGCCATTCCCGCTTGAAATTGACCAGCATTTTATTGCCGCCATCCTTACCGTACTTGGTTTCTCCATGAACGATACCGTGGTGATTTTTGACAGGATCCGTGAAGATTCAAGACTTCACCCTGATATGGATCAAAAAACGCTGGTAAACAAGGCCATTAATGAAACATTGAGCAGAACGATCATGACTTCGTTAACGGTATTCTTAACCATCCTTATTTTATTCTTGGTTGGTGGCGAAGTAACACAGGGATTTGCGTTTGCAATGCTTGTGGGTGTGATTACCGGTATTTATTCTACCATGTTTGTGGGTGTACCTGTACTGGTTGACCTGAAAGGTGGTATTAGAAAAGATAAAGAAAAGGTAGATATACATGCTCCTAAAAAGCAACAGGCGCCACAACATTAAACCTGTTATATAAACTACTTAAAGGAGGCAGTCTTTTCAGACGCCTCCTTTTTTTGTACATTGATGCGCAAATACAGTGATTACCGGGCTATATATTGTTAATGCCTGCAAGTGATAAACATGCTGTAAATAAAAGCAGGCAAACGGTGAGCTTGCCTGCTTAATCTACCTAATATAATATATTAAACTACCCTTTTAAACGTTCAATGTCTCAGGTTTCTTAACGTGCCCGTTTTGTACAGAGTGCTCAACAGCAGCCCTGATAAAATCTACAAAAACAGGGTGGGGATTTTCAACGGTACTTTTCAGCTCGGGATGGTATTGTACACCAATAAAAAATGGATGGCTTCGCAATTCAATGATCTCTACAAGGTTTGTTTCCTCATTTTTACCGCTGGCCACAAGGCCTGCATTGGTTATGGCTTCCAGGTATTGGTTGTTAAACTCCCAGCGGTGGCGGTGCCTTTCGCTGATCAGTTCTGTGTCATAAATTTTGTGCGCCAGTGTTCCGGGTGTGATGCGGCAGGGATATGCACCCAGCCTCATGGTACCACCTTTATTGGTAATTTTCTTTTGCGCTTCCATCAAATCTATCACCGGCTCTTTTGTATTTTCATCCATTTCTGTGGAATTAGCCTCAGTAAGTCCTAAAACATTTCTTGCAAATTCTATTACGGCCATCTGCATACCCAGGCAAATACCAAAAAACGGTAAACCATTCTCACGCGCATATTTTACAGCGCTAATCTTTCCTTCTACGCCACGCAGGCCGAAGCCCGGCGCTACCAGCAATCCGTTTAGGCCAGCCAGTTTTTCTTCCACATTTTCTTCGGTTACATATTCGCTGTGCACATTTATGATCTGCACCTGGCATTCGTTTACCGAGCCGGCGTGCACGAATGCTTCCAAAATAGACTTATAGGCATCCTGTAGTTCCAGGTATTTGCCAATCAGACCAATTCTTACAATTGACTTGGGGTATTTTAATCTATCCAAGAATGAACGCCATTTAGACAGCTCTGGTTCCTGCACATCCTGAATGTCTAATTTTTTAAGGCAAATAATATCCAGTTTCTCGCGCAGCATGGCCATTGGTACTTCGTAAATGGTTGACTGATCGGCTGACTCAATCACTGCTTCTGATTTCACATTGCAAAACTGCGCTATCTTACGCCTGATATCCGGACTGAGCGGGTGTTCGGTACGGCAAACAATAATGTCGGGCCTCACCCCTTCCTGGCTCAGCATCCGCACGCTGTGCTGCGTGGGTTTGGTTTTAAGTTCTTTTGCCGCCCTTAAGTAAGGTATCAGTGTAAGGTGAATGACAGCAGTGTCTTCTTCCGGCAGTTCCCACTGCAATTGTCTGATTGATTCCACAAAGGGCAGGCTTTCTATATCGCCTATAGTACCCCCTATTTCCGTGATCACAATATCGTATTTGCCGGTATTTCCCAGCTCCAGCATGCGGCGCTTAATTTCATTGGTAATGTGTGGAACTACCTGCACCGTTTTGCCCAGGTAGGCGCCTTCCCGTTCTTTATTTATTACCGTCTGGTAAATTCTACCTGTAGTTACATTATTTGCCTGCGAAGTAGAAATATTTAAAAAGCGCTCATAGTGCCCCAGGTCAAGATCAGTTTCTGCACCATCATCAGTTACATAACACTCACCATGCTCGTAGGGGTTTAAAGTACCAGGATCAACATTGATGTATGGATCAAATTTTTGAATGGTGACCCTTAAGCCTCTTGCCTGGAGCAATTTTGCCAGCGAAGCCGCAATAATTCCTTTGCCTAAGGAGGAGGATACACCACCTGTTACAAACACATATTTAGCCATACAAAAAAATATTTAGGATGGAAATTTGAAAATTATAACAGCATCTTCAAACTTCTATCCGCGATTAATTAATGATACAATAACAAAAAATGATCTGAAAAATAGGTGACCTGTAAAGCCTTTGCAGTAAAAAAACTTAGAGAGGTCGCACAAAGATAGAAATTTTGTGCGGTACTCCACCTTGTTTTACTTTACAATACTGTAAAATTTGTGGAAAAGCTAAAGAATATCTAGCTTCACTTCAATAATCAATCTAATATGATACTGTGTTGAAAAGGAGATTAGTCTTTTAATATCTTATTATAGCTGGTTATTACCCCGCGTATAAGTGAAGAACTGAAACCGCGGTGTTCCATTTCGTTGAGGCCAGCAATGGTGCAGCCTTTAGGCGTAGTTACTTTATCTATTTCCTGCTCGGGATGACTGCCATTCTTTAGTAAAAGCTCGGCAGCTCCTTTCACAGTTTGCGCAGCAATAAGGCTGGCTGTTTTTGCATCAAAACCAATTTCAATACCACCCTGTATATTGGCGCGCACGTACCGCATGGCATATGCTGTGCCGCAGGCACCCAGCACAGTGGCAGCATCCATCAGTTTTTCATCTATCATAGCTACTTTGCCAATGGTGTTGAAAAGATTGGCAATATATGCTACCTGCTCTTCGGTTGCATTCACATGGCTGATGCAAGTCATGCTCTGCTGAATGGCAATGGCAGTATTGGGCATTGCTCTGAATACAGGCAGATTTTTGCCTGTCATTTCTTTCAGATCGCCAATACTTACACCTGTGATCACCGATACCAAAATATGATTTGCAGTAAGATCATTTTTAAAACCTTCTACCACACTGGCAACTTGGTAAGGCTTTACAGCTAAGATAACCAACTGGCTTTCTTTTACGGCGGCAGCATTATCAGCGCTTATGCGTACGCCTCTCACCTTCCAATTTTTAAGCGTGGAAATATTTCTTTTGGTTAAATGTATATCCGCAGGTTTGCAAAACCTGCTTTTTACCAACCCTTCCGCGATGGCTGTTCCCAGGTTTCCGCCGCCTATGATTGCTATTTTATCTGTCATTGTTTAATAGTTATAGTTTGCTAAGAGTCCGGCTTTATGAAGTTGATACTTTGCAAATCTACAAACTAAGGCCTTATATATTCGTTTGTTTTTATAAGCATCCCAAATAATCTTTTTAACATTGCCAAATAATCGTTTGCACACTTGGAAACTGCATTATTCATCATATACCTTTTTTTGTTTACGTGGATGGTTACCCAAACGCGTTTTTTTACTGAAAGCCAAATTCCGAAAATGCAGTTGGCTATTTTGTTTTTAATAAAAGTAAGTGCAGGCCTTATTTATGGGTGGGCTGGCATTCTTGATGGGGCCTTAAATGATAGTTGGACGCATCACTTCAACAGCCTTAAACATACAGAACTCCTGTTTCGAGATCCAGGTGAATATTTTGCCGGCATCTTCCGGCATGCCGAGGTTAATGGCGTGCGTTCATTTTTTTCCAGCGCCAATTCATTTTGGAATGGTTTGAAATGGAGCGCCTATATAAAACTGATGTCTTTTTTTAACTGTTTCAGTTTCGGCAATTATTTCATCAATGTCATTTTTTATTCCTATATCACGTTTTGGGGAGTTATAGCCATATACAGAGTAATGAAAGACCACCTCAGGTCATCTAAACCGCTCCTTATCATCGGCTGTTTCCTTGTACCTTCGTTTCTGTACTGGTGCAGTGGCCTTCATAAAGATGGCCTTACTTTTTTAGCGCTGACAATGATCGTGTATCATTTTTATTTTCATGTATTGAGGAAAACCGCCGGTTTAGGCAGCTATGCTATTATCTTACTGGGCTTTTTGATTCTTTTTGTTTTTAGAAATCATTTTATTGTAGTGCTTGTACCAGCACTGCTTGCGTGGTACCTAAGTGAAAAACGGCCACGCCATAAGTTCAAAATATTTATACTGGTATATATTATCGGTGCTGTTTTATTTTTCGGGTTGAAATACATACATCCCGAACTGGATTTTCCTTCAATTGTGGCTGAAAAACAACAAGCCTTTAATCAGCTTACAGGCGGTAAAACTTCCATACCTGTAAAAGATGTTGAACCCAATGCCATTGGCTTTTTAAAAACCCTGCCGCAGGCGGTGTCTCTTTCTGCTTTGCGTCCCTTTTATTCAGACATTCACAAGCCGGTTATCATTCCCGCTTTTATTGAATTGGTGATTTTATGGGTTCTGTTTGCATTGTCATTATTTGTCAGGAAAAAGAATTTATCTTTTACTCCATTTAGCTTATTTGTAACCTTTTTTGTGATCAGTGTTTTTTTAATGTTAGGCTATACCGTAAATAATATGGGTGCTGTGGCCCGATACCGATCTGTAGTTTTCCCATTTTTTGTACCCTTTCTGCTTTCATCCATCAACTGGGAACGTTTTAAATATACAAAGTAATAAAATTTATAATATAAATCATTTAGCAGATTTATACTTTAAATTAAGGAAATAATAATTATTTTTAGAATTATTTTACACCAATATGTTATAAAATATATTTTGAAGCTATATTTGTAAAAATTTTATAAAAATGTCATTAAGATTCAGAGCGCTATCAAACATGCAGTCTTCCTTTCAAGACCTTGGCAAGATTACTCCCCAAATCACTTCTTACTTCGGTTCTCACGTATTTGATCTTAAAACGGCCCGACAATTTTTAAGCGATGAAGCCTACAAAAGCCTCATCGCCTCTATTGATAACGGGCAGAAAATTGAGAGAAATGTGGCCAACCAGATCGCAAATGGTATGCGCGCCTGGGCTGAACAAAAAGGCGTAACGCACTATACGCACTGGTTTCAGCCGCTAAGTGGCGCCACTGCAGAAAAACACGATTCGTTTTTTACTCTTAAGGGCGATGGAACGGCTATTGAACAATTTGAGGGAGACGCGCTGATACAGCAGGAACCCGATGCATCATCTTTTCCCAACGGCGGTTTGAGGGCTACTTTTGAAGCAAGAGGCTATTCCGCCTGGGACCCTTCATCTCCCCCATTTATTGTTGAGATGAACCGTGGCCGCACGCTATGCATCCCAACCATATTTATTGCTTATACCGGTGAGTCGCTTGATTATAAAGCTCCTTTATTAAAATCAATTGATGCACTAAACCGGGCCGCGGTAGATGTGTGTAACTATTTTGACAGAAACATTGAAAAAGTTACTCCCACGCTGGGTTGGGAGCAGGAATATTTTGTGGTAGACGAAGGCTTATACCTGGGCCGTCCCGACCTGATTATGTGCGGAAGAACGCTTTATGGCCACAACTCTGCTAAAAACCAACAACTGGAAGACCATTACTTCGCGGCCATTCCTGAAAGAGTATATGCGTTTATGCGTGATTTTGAAAATGAGTGCTATAAACTAGGTATTCCTTTAAGAACGCGTCACAACGAAGTGGCTCCTGCACAATTTGAATGCGCCCCCATTTATGAAGAGGCTAATATTGCCGTGGATCACAACACGTTACTGATGGATGTGATGACGCGCACGGCGCTAAAGCACAATCTTAGAGTATTGTTACACGAAAAACCATTTGCAGGAGTGAATGGAAGCGGCAAGCACAACAACTGGAGCCTGGCCACCAATACCGGCGTCAATCTTTTAGCGCCGGGTAAAACGCCAAAGACCAATTTGATGTTCCTTACATTTTTTGTAAACACCATCAAAGCCGTACACGATTATGCCGATATCCTTAGGGCTTCTATCGCTTCAGCTCCCAATGACCACAGGTTGGGCGCCAACGAAGCGCCGCCCGCAATCATTTCTGTTTTTATCGGAAAAATGCTTACCAGGGTGTTGAATGAAATTAAAGAACGTGTATCTGACGATATGGATGAGCAGGATGAAAGCATGCTGAAACTGGACATCCATAAAACCATTCCGGAACTGCTGCTGGATAATACAGATAGGAATAGAACTTCTCCTTTCGCGTTCACCGGAAATAAATTTGAGTTCAGGGCCGTAGGCTCATCAGCTAACTGTGCCAATCCTATGACAGTACTGAACACCATTATGGCACAAACTTTAAGAAAATTTAAAGAAGAAGTAGATGCACATATTGTAAAAGGCGAGAAAAAAGAAATCGCCATCATGCACGTAATAAGAGAATATATTGTGAGCAGTGAAAACATACTTTTTGAAGGAGATGGCTATAGCAAAGCATGGGAAGAAGAAGCAGAAAAAAGAGGACTTCCCAACGAAAAAACCACACCACTTGCGCTGGATGCTATGGTAACAGATAAGAACATTTCATTGTTTGTGAATAATAATATCTACAGCCACGGCGAACTGGAAGCAAGGCATGAGATAGAACTTGAAAAGTATATTAAAAAAGTTCAGATAGAGGGCCGTATGATGGGAGAAATAGCTACCAGCATGATCTTACCGCCCGCCATTCGTTATCAAAATCTTTTGGCAAAAAATATTAAAGGGCTGAAAGAAGCCGGCCTTTCTGAAGACGCTTATGCCAACCAGAAGCAAATTCTTGATAAAATATCAGAGCACATTAACAAAGCCAGCGACCTTGTGGAACAGATGATCGAGGCGCGCAAAGCTGCCAATAAAATTGAAGACACAAGAGAAAAAGCCATTGCTTATGAGGAAAAAGTGAAGGCTGCTTTTTTTGACAAGATCCGCTACCATGCCGATAAGCTGGAACTGCTGGTTGATGATAAAGAATGGTACCTGCCTAAATACAGGGAAATGCTGTTCTTAAGATAATGATACCATTAACCATTTAAATACCGGGGCTGTCTTTACAAAGGATTGCCCCGTTTTTATGCTCAGACGGTTGAATCTGACCAATATCATGTATTCAAGTCATGCATTTTATTTACCTTAGCAGGCAATCAACCGAGCTACAATTATTTATTTATTAAAACATTTTTTTAACAATGGCAAAGTACGAAGCAGGGGTTTTACATGGCGAAGCGCTGGAGGCCCTTTATAATGACGCAAAAGACAACAATTTTGCTTTACCCGCTGTAAATGTGGTAGGAAGCGACAGTATCAACGCTGTGCTTGAAACGGCTGCTAAAGTAAATTCTCCTGTAATGATACAGTTTAGCAATGGTGGAGCACAGTTTATGGCTGGCAAAGGCATGCCTAACGCTAACATGGAAGCCAATATTTACGGTGCCGTAAGTGGTGCATTGCACGTTCACAACGTGGCTAAATATTATGGCGTGCCTGTAGTGCTGCATACTGACCACGCTGCTAAAAAATGGTTGCCGTGGATCAGCAGCCTGATTACGGAAAGCGAAAAATTTCATACAGAAAAAGGACAGCCTTTATTCAGCTCACACATGCTTGACCTGAGTGAAGAAAGCGTGGAAGAGAACATCGCAACCTCTGTTGAATTTTTCAAACGCATGGAACCACTGGGCATGAGTATAGAAATTGAACTGGGTGTAACCGGTGGTGAAGAAGATGGCGTGGACAATACAGAAGTAGACAATGCAAGGCTTTACACGCAGCCCGAAGATGTAGCTTATGCCTACGAGCAACTGGGCAAAGTAGGAAAACTATTTACCGTAGCAGCTGCTTTTGGTAACGTACATGGTGTATACAAACCTGGTAATGTACAGCTTCGTCCGGAAATTTTACTCAACAGCCAGAACTACATACAGCAGAAATTAAATACAGCTGAAAAACCTGTTTACTTTGTATTTCATGGCGGCAGCGGTTCTGATCCTGCACAAATAAAAGAAGCTATTGGATATGGCGCAATTAAAATGAACCTGGATACTGATATGCAGTGGGCTTTTTGGGAAGGTGTTTTGAACTATTACAAAAAGAACGAAGGTTACCTGCAGGCACAATTAGGCAACCCCGATGGAGATGATAAACCTAATAAAAAATATTACGATCCGCGAGTTTGGCTGCGCAAAGGCCAGGAAAGCTTTGTCAATCGCCTTGAAGTTGCGTTTAATGACCTGAACTGCATTAATAGAAACGCCTAGAATACTGCACTTTTTAAAATAGTGTAACAAAAAAATCGAACCCTGACAGGTTCGATTTTTTTTGCTATGCCCGACGCTTTTTAGCAATCGCATACAGTATATAAAGTTTCGCTTATATCATAAATTATCCATCCATTTTCAAGCTATGATAAGCGGTGATCCGCTAAAATTTATTTTTTAAAATGCAGGAAAACTTTCGCTAATTTGCGAGTTAGCTGTAAGGCATAAAGACCCAACCCTATGGCAAACGAACACGTAAGACAACATTATATTCCTCAATGCTATTTGAGAAACTTTTCTGATAATGGAAAGTTCGTTTTTGTTTACAGCAAGACAAACAAAAAGAAAGGTTACGCACAAAGCATCGCTAAAACTGCGTACAAAGATTACTTTTATGCAATCCCAGAAAAATATTTAAATCGAGAACTTTCGACAGATATTGATAACAACTACATTGAGAAAAAAGTTCTAGCAGAGAATATTGAAAGTCTTTATTCTGAGCTTCTGGATAAAATACTGCAAGCAGCTTCAGTGTGGCATACATCTGAAGAAAAAGAGGAAGTTCTTAATATTAAAGAACGAGATTTATTTGCAGCTTTAATTGCCATACAATATTTAAGAATGCCTAACATCAGGGATAAATATTGGGAAGCTCAACAGAAAGCTCAAAAAGAAAGAAATGAGATTGTAGCTGCATTTAAAAAGGTTTACGAGGACATTGATTGCAGCGAAGCTATTGCTCTCAATAGAGATGACGATTATGCGCCTGTTATGCATTCCGAATTATTCCTAGACGAAGAATTAATTGCAAGCATACAAGACCAATTGATTAAAAAAATATGGAGATATAGAATTGCTACAAACGGCACAGTGTTTACATCTGACAACCCGATTCTATTAAAGCCACATCTTAAAAATCAATCTGCGTACTATGAAGGATTTGCTATGAAAGGCGTTGAGATAATTTTTCCTATCAGCAAAAATGTCGTCCTGACTATATGGGACGAAGAATTATTCGCTGACTATACAATTGAGAATAATAAGTTCAGTATTTTAACAGATGCTGAGTTACAGCAATACAATTGTTACCAATATATTTGGTCTAACGACGAAGTATTTTCCGCGAACAGTGACTTCAAATTAATAGAGCATCTCAAATTAGCAAATGGGGATATCAACAACGAGATATTAATGGAACGACCAACTATTAAAGTAAATGGCAAATGATAGCCCTACAGCTAACATGAACTGTGCAAAAGTTGGGCTGAGAATTAGGCCATCAGTTGTAGCAACTGATGAA
>JAFAFV010000119.1 GCA_023423285.1 Bacteroidota bacterium | reverse complement strand
AATGAGTTTGAGCTTTGCCCAAGACTGTGTTTTATATCGCCCATTGTATATGATGAGCAATTGCACAAGCTGCTTTGCAAAGGCGCCTGTGAAAAAAAGGAAATGCCTGAAACTTATAATATCCGTGTGCAGCAGGCGATTGGCCAACTGAAAAACCTGCCATCATTTGCTATTATTGACAAAGGCATTAACACTGACGAAAAAAGCTGCATCCTGGTATGGAAAGGTAAATTTTACGGTATGGGTTTCATTGACAGCGATGTGCAAATAGAACAGCCCGAATATTTTAAGCATGTGGTTACGCCTTATAAAGAAAATAGCGCCATTACCAATATGCTTTTCAGCTATGCTAAACGGTACCCGCAAAAGGTAAAGTTTTTTGGAGCTGATGTATAACGTTTTTTAAATTTAATGCACAAACGATTTTAATAAATTCAGTTCCAGCCTTTGGCTGTGGAGTCAACGTTCCAAACTCCATTATGTTTTGATAAATAATTTTCAATAGTTATACCATTGTTCCTAAAATAGAAATCAACACGAGCGCTGTCTCCCATTACAGCGATTTTAGTAATAAATAGTTCCAGGGGAGGAAGTTCTTTTTGTTTTATTTTATTAATAATTGAATAATTGCTTATATAATTGGAATCAATGTATTTTACATTATGCCGATTCCATATTATTAATGGGGTATCAGTAAATGTTGAGGTTAAGACAATCGTTAATGATGAATCTTCATACATCGGTACAATACTTTCATTAAAAATTTTTGTATTGACAGATACCTGCAATATTTCCTGTATTGCGATATTTTCACTTTCTTTCTTTTCAGCATTACAATTACTGAAAAACACGGTGAGCATTATCTGTATGTAATAAAAAAGTTTTTTCATTGGCCACTTTTTTTATAGAAATCAATAGAATATTCATAAGCATTTTTTTTATTGATAATTGCCCCATAAGCCATTTCCTCAAACCCCCAACCGTATTCATAGCCCCCATCAGGAGAATTATTGTTATATCGGCCGTAGTGAACAAACTCATGAAGTGTTGTCACGGCCAACAAAAATGAAGTTGCTTGTTTGGTAGAACTAAGAACAGATAATTCTAAACCCCGCACATAAGATGCTGTAAGTTCCAATGTATTGGTACTTCTGTCAAAATGTCCAATTCTTCCGGTAGCCTCGTTTATTATGACCAGTGGACCATTACCATATTTCAACAAGTTTAGAATCTCTGATCTTGTATATCCAGTGAATTCCAGTAAAGCATCCATTACTTTAACATCATTAATGACATAGGTTCTAAGACTTTTTATCATGGAGGCGAGTCTAGGATATTTTAAAGAATCGGATTGTGAGAGTTTTAATAATGGTGCAGAAGCATCTTCTGATGGAGTTTCACCACCCCCACCCCCACAATTACAATTATAGGGAGGTTCGGGGTCGGTGGTAGTGGGGCGTGTATCGTAGCTGTCGGCCCAGCCTGTGTCCCAGGTATCGCCGGTGCCGGTATTAACGGCGGTTACTATCACCGTTTCCAGTTCCTGTGAATCAAAATAAGAGTCATCCCCTGTATCGTCACCGGTATCGCCGGTTCCCGTACCATTGGCCGACATCATCGTTGGCGGCATTTTTTCCTCGTAGCTTACCAAAGTGGATATTATTTTAATTGTACGACACTCGTTGCTGAGCCTATATGTTGAACCACTACCATGAATCAGTGATCATTCCATTTACTGTTGTTCGTCTATGGTCTTTTTGGCTTTATAACTTTCGGATTTACTGATTTTTTACCCAACTTGTCCAAGAAGGAGTTTGGAATCAACGAAAGGATTCAGGTGGACTGATTTTAATCCAGGGAAGAAAGGTGCATTTCAATCCTTTTAAAATACCGCCTGTTTTCGCATTATCAAAAAAGCCGTTTTTGTTTAAGTTAATATATGAATCTAAATCATTGTAATCTATATTGGTGTTAGTATTGAACTGCTTTTCAGGGCTATACGACTCTCCCAGGTAGTTATAGCAAACAGGCAGTACAAATAATCCTGAATCAGTGTTATTAAATTGAGGCGTTCCAATTTTCATATTTCGTAAACTGGTAGTAATGATATCAATTAACAGTTTAGGTTGTTTTTCTGAACATTTTATATTTTCGATTCGTCCACTTTTATTCACATTAAATTTAAAGAATAAAACTTCTTTCTGATAAATAACTTTTGATAGTGTATCATTATGTTGATAAACACTCCATCTTATAATATTCTCAAACTCCTTTATATCTTTTACAACATTTAGGATAGTAGTATCACTATTGTTGATTATAGCGCTGCTCTGGCTTTTTGCATTCAGTTCATTTATAAATAAATAAATAGTTGAGAAAAAGATAGTAGTGGTGTGTTTCATATTATGCCATTAATTAGTGAATTTTATAAAGCGTTACACATTGTACCTTTGTTATAATGTGACTCCATACTCGCTGTCTGCCAATGATGCAAAATTTGAAAAATTCCATAAATCTCCCAAGCCACCCAAAGCCAGTTTAATTGCATCAGTTTCCGAAACTCCAAAAGCATCAATCAATAAGCTTTTAGTCGGATTCACATAGTTTCTAAATATTTCGGTATGATGAGTTAAATTTGTTTCAGTAGGAACTCTTCCTCCCGCAACAATTACTAAATGTAAAACTTCGTGAGCAATAACAGCCCCCCAACCTTCTTTTGACATTTTAGTTGCCCCATAAGTAGCACCATTGCTGCTATTATTGACAAAGGCATTAACACTGACGAAAAAAGCTGCATCCTGGTATGGAAAGGTAAATTTTACGGTATGGGTTTCATTGACAGCGATGTGCAAATAGAACAGCCCGAATATTTTAAGGATGTGGTTACGCCGTATAAAGAAAACAGCGCCATCACCAATATGCTTTTCAGCTATGCTAAAAGGTACCCGCAAAAGGTGAAGTTTTTAAACTAATTCACCTCCACCAAAAAATAATGCTTTTTGCCTTTTTGTAACAGCAGGTATTTGTCATGCAACAGGTAGCTGCTGTTTATACTTAGCGCCACATCCTCCACTTTTTTGCGGTTAAGGCTGATGCCGCCGCCCTGTACCAGCTTGCGCGCTTCGCCTTTGCTGGCAGTAATTTTTGTATCAGCCAGCAGGCTGATGATGTCAATACCGGCCGCAATTTTTTCAGGTTCCAGTTTTGCCCTGATCACGCCTTCCATACTTTCCAGGTCTTCTATGCTCATTTCCTCTGCGGGTTTTGTTTGGCTGGCAAAAAGTTTTTCCGTGGTTTCCACCGCTTTCAGGTATTCGGCTTCGCCGTGAACAAAAATGGTGATTTCTTTGGCAAGTGTTTTTTGCAGTTCGCGCCTGCCGGGATTTTGCCGGTGATCGCTGATCAATGCAGCTATAGATGCTTCATCTAAAAAAGTAAAAATTTTGATCCAGTTTTCAGCATCTTCATCGCTGGCGTTCAGCCAGAACTGGTAAAACTGGTAAGGAGTGGTTTTTGCAGGGTCCAGCCACACGTTGCCCTGTTCGGTTTTGCCAAATTTTGTACCATCGGCTTTTCTAATGAGGGGGCATGTAAAAGCAAAAGCTTCCCCGTTTATTTTACGGCGTATAAATTCCGTACCGGTGGTAATATTGCCCCACTGGTCGCTACCACCCATTTGAAGTTTACAGTTTTCTTCTTTATATAAATGATAAAAGTCGTAACCCTGCATCAACTGGTAAGCAAACTCGGTATAACTGATGCCCACTTCACCTTCAAAACGTTTTTTTACACTGTCTTTCGCCATCATATAATTCACGGTAATATGTTTGCCCGCGTCGCGTAAAAAATCAAGGAAGGATATATTTTTAAACCAGTCGTAGTTGTTTACCATTTTAGCGGCATTGGGGTTAGCAGGGTCAAAGTCCAAAAACTTTTCAAGTTGTTGTTTAATGCCCGCCACATTGTTTGCCAGTTGTTCTTCGTTAAGCAGGTTGCGCTCCTGGCTTTTACCGCTGGGGTCGCCAATCATACCGGTGGCGCCACCTACCAGTGCAATGGGTTTATGCCCGGCTTTTTGCAGATGTACCAATAATAAAATAGGTACCAGGCTGCCAATGTGCAGGCTGGTAGCCGTAGGGTCAAAACCAATATATGCCGTTGTAGCTTCTTTATTCAGTTGTTCTTTTGTGCCGGGTATTATGTCTTGCACCATTCCGCGCCAGGTAAGTTCTTTAATAAGGTCCATCATTCAATTTTTAATGCGGGCAAAAATACGCCATTAAGTGTTAGCTGAGTGTATTTGCGTTATAAGCGTGTTCAACGAATAAAATTGCCGATTCAGCTAAAAAATACGGTAAGTAAATATGTAAAATGTAAATTCGCAGAATAATCTTAATTTGTGTGAACACTGTTCAGAAAATTGTTTTGTATCTTAATGAAAGCGCTTCAATTAATTTTTTTTATCCTTTTAGTAACGATTGCTGTTGACTCCCACGCACAGTTCCGAAAATATTCAAACGAATTTTTGAATATTGGCGCAGGCGCAAGAGGCATGGCTATGGGCAGCGCGCAGGCCGCATCAGTAACAGACGGAACAGCAGGCTACTGGAACCCCGCCGGGCTGGTGAATGTAAGCAACACGCAAATCAATCTGATGCACTCGGAATATTTTGCAGGCATAGGTAAGTACGATTTTGCGAATGTTGCTATTCCAGGTACAAACAATAAAAGAGCCATTGGAGTAACGGCGCTGCGTTTTGCAGTGGATGATATCATGAACACTCTTTTTTTGGTAGAACCGGACGGTTCTATCAATTACAATAACATCAAACCTTTTTCTTCTGCCGATTATGCCATGCTGGTTTCTTACGCGCAGCAGCTTAGCAGATCAGAAAACAAAGCAGTTAATTTTGGTATCAATGCAAAAGTGATTCACCGCAGCGTGGGAAGCTTTGCCAAAGCGTGGGGTTTTGGCCTTGACGCGGGCCTGCAAATAATGCAGAACCGCTGGAGGTTTGGTATTGTTGGTAAAGATATTACCAGCACTTTTAATACCTGGTCCTTCACCTTTACAGATAAAGAAAAAGAGGTGCTATATCTTACTCAAAATGATATTCCGGTACGATCAACTGAAATGACTTCACCACGGCTGTTATTAGCAGCAGGCAAGGTGTTTTCTTTGGGAAAGAATTCCTCGGTACTTGCCGAAACCAATTTAGACGTAACCTTTGACGGCAAGCGTAATACTGTAATCAGCAGCGATCTTGTAAGTGTGGATCCTAAATTGGGATTGGAGTATGCTTATAAGGATGTATTCTTTGTAAGAGGCGGAGTTAATAATTTTCAAAAAGCATTGGCTGACGGTGATACTTTAAATCAAAAAAAAGTATGGATATTTCAGCCAAGCGCTGGCGCCGGTTTCAGGGTAGGGCCTGTTGCAATTGATTATGCTTTTGCCAACTTGGCCAACCAGTCGAACCCGCTGTTTACTCATGTTATTTCGCTAAAAGCCAACCTGGGAAAACGGAACCGGGAAAATTGATCAATTTAAAATAAAGAGCTGTTTTTTAATGAAAAGGCTGTTTTTGATATTATGCACGCTTTGCCCGTTACTTGCACTGTCGCAGTACAATAACGAGTGGATTGATTATAGTAAAACCTACTATAAATTTAAGATCAGGGAAACAGGATTGTACCGCATTTCACAGGCGGCGCTTGCAGGTATTGGTCTTGGCGCTGCAGACGTTGCTCATTTTCAGTTATGGAGAAATGGTGAGCAGGTGCCTGTTTATACCAGCTCGCAATCAGGCCCGCTAGGTAGCGGCGGCTATATTGAATTTTGGGGTGAAGCCAACGATGGCAAGCCTGACAATGATTTATACCGTAATCCTGCGCACCAGATCAATAATTCCAAAAGTTTGTTTACAGATACGGCCTCTTACTTTCTTACGTTAAACCCTGCTGGACCAAACAAGCGGCTCATGCCTGTTACTACAACCATACCTGCGGGCGCCGTGCCTGAGCCTTATTTTTTGCATACTATTAGTGAAAATTTTAATGAGCAAATACATTTGGGGCAGCCTTACGGCGAAGGTGGGGAAGCTGTTTACCCGGCATCATACGAAAATGCTGAAGGCTGGGCTTCCACTGACATTAGTAACGGCGGAACAAGGGCTTTTACTAAGAGCAATTTATTTGCTTATACCGGTAGCAGTGCGCCGCAGGTAAGGATCAATATGAATGTAACCGGTAACTCGAATGCTACACGGAACGTCAAACTTACCCTAAACAATTCGTTGATCTTTGATACAACATTTTTAAATTTTAATTTTTTAAAGTTAACGACCACGGCTCCTGTTAGCCTGATCGCGTCTAATAATGCAGATTTTGTTGTGTCAAACGTTGCTGCTAACACAAACCGCATACGGGTGGCCCAGGTTCAAATGACTTACCCGCGCACTTTCAATTTTGGCGGCGCTTCCAGTTTTAGATTTCAGGTGCCATCAAAAATGTCAGGATCTTATTTTGAGATAAGCGGTTTTAATGCATCGGCAGGAACTACCATACTTTATGATCTAAGCAATGGCAAGCGGTATGCTGTAGATGCCACATCCCCAACATTATTAAAAGTTTTTACAGAGTCAGCTGCCGGCACGCAGGATCTTTTGCTGGTAAATGACAATGTGTCTAATGTAAAAAATATCACGGCCTTTGAAACAAGAAATTTTGTGGATTACAGCGCTGCTGCCAATCAGGGTGATTACCTGATCATCACTCACAGGGCATTGCTTACGGGGCCTAATAGTACGCAGCCTGTTGAGGAATACCGTGCATACCGCCAAACTGCCACAGGCGGCGCGTATAATGCTAATATCTACGTGATTGACCAGATTGTTGATCAATTTGGGTTTGGGATAAAGCAAAATCCGTTGGCTGTAAGAAACTTTTTACGCTGGGCGCGCAGCCGTTTTACTCGCCCGCTACAGTATGTTTTTATTGTGGGTAAAGGGGTTGATTATTATAATTCAAAAAACAATGAGAATGCTGCAGCTATTGATCGATTGAATCTGGTTCCTACGTTTGGTTATCCTGCATCTGATGTGCTCCTATCGGCTGAAGGTGCCAGTTCAATGCCGCTTACACCCATCGGACGCGTGTCTGTTATAAGCGGCGCCGAACTTCAAACTTATCTGGCCAAAGTAAAACAATACGAGCAGCAATTAACATCGCTCAGTCCGTTAATAGAGGAGAGCAGTTGGAAGAAAGATATTACACATATAGTAGGTGCTAGCGATCAGTACACCATTGACCTGCTCAGCTTTTATCTGAACAGTCATAAAGGTATTATAAGAGATACTTTTTATGGCGCAAATGTTACAAATTATATCAAAAGCTTGTCTGCAGGTGTTGAAGAACTAAGCTCTGTGCGGCTGGCCAACCAGATCAATAATGGTATTGGCCTGCTTACGTATTTTGGTCACTCGTCATCTACGGCACTGGCCTTTAAAATTGAGAATCCTGATAATTATAACAATCACGGTAAGTACCCTATTTTTAATATGCTGGGTTGTAATGTGGGGAATATTTTTTCTTTCAATCCCACAAGATTGGTAACGCCCGAAACGGTTTCTGAAAAATATTTGCTTGCCAACGAACGCGGTTCTATTGCCATGCTTGCAGGCACCAGCCTGGGGTATACGAATAATTTGGATTTTTATAATTCCTATTTCTATAAAAATTTGTCGCAGTTTAAATATGGGGCCGGGTTAGGTGCCGTAATGCAAAATACCATCAGGAATATTTTTGAG
Organism: Bacteroidota bacterium; assembly: GCA_023423285.1. Taxonomy (GTDB): domain Bacteria; phylum Bacteroidota; class Bacteroidia; order Chitinophagales; family Chitinophagaceae; genus Niabella. Next base: position 311 of record JAFAFV010000119.1, on the reverse strand, counting down.
GCTATGCCTGAAGAAAGTAATTTTTCTCAAAGAATACTTAGCGAGGCATTTGTATTAAATGGAGATCCTGCCATTGCAACCTATCATTTCAGCAAACCTGATTATGCCATAGAAGACCGGTTTTTGAAAGTAAGCCCGGGCTTTATTTCAGTGGCTGATACAGAATTTGCTTTAGACTATAAGATATTTAATATAGGCAAAGCTATTGACAGGGATATTGTTGTAGAAGTGAAAAGAACATTCCCTGATCAGTCAACTGCAGTAATCAGGCGCGATACAATTGCAGGTATACGTTATGCAGACTCTTTGAG
>JAFAFV010000086.1 GCA_023423285.1 Bacteroidota bacterium | reverse complement strand
CCCTGCGACGGAAAAGTGGTGGTGATTGAAGAAGTGCAACCCGATGAATATTTTAAAGACCGCCGTATACAGGTTTCGATTTTTATGAGCCCGTTAAATGTGCATGCCAATATCAACCCGGTGAGCGGAGAAGTAGTGTATAATAAGTATCATAAAGGAAAATATTTAGTGGCCTGGCATCCCAAATCATCTACCGAAAATGAGCGCCATACCAACGTGTTTAGAAGCAATGGAAAGGAAGTGTTAACGAAACAAATTGCAGGCGCTCTTGCCAAACGAATTGTAAACTATAACGAAGAGGGTAAGCAGGTGCAGCAGGGCACTGAAATGGGCTTTATCAAATTCGGTTCGCGTGTGGATTTATTGTTACCGCTGGACGCAGATATAAAAGTTAAGATAGGAGATACAACCACAGGCGGCATAACAGTAGTTGCTTATTGGTAATTATACTCTTAACAATTTCTTTATCACTTCATAAACATTCCTACCCGGGCTGCCTAAAAAGTTTTGGCATGATATTTTTATATTACCTGTCAAAACAAAAAATATGAAAGGCAGATTTAGAATATCACTTATTTTATCTTTTATGATAGCAATTTTTACAAGTTCTAATGCGAATGCACAGGCAATGCTAAAAGGCAATCCAAGCCTTGAAAATTTTATAGGTTCACCCGGAATGTGGGTTATTACTACAGGTGTTATATTGCTGATTGTATTCGTATTATTTATACGCAAAAAAACTAAAATGATACCTGAGTCAATTCGCAAAAAAAGCTGATATCAGATACTTTATAGAGGCTGCCTTATGGGCAGCTTTTATTTTAATACTCTTACCACCTTTACAAAATACTTTTCCCAATAACCGGAGACAGGGCTGATGATAATACCCCGGCTGGTTGATGCATGAATGAAAGAAAGTTTAGGTGTTGTTTCTGTAACAATACCAATATGCCCGATTTTTGTGGTATCAGAAGCTGTTGTAAATAACACCAGATCACCTGGCAGCGCTTTCTCTCTACTTATATTTTTTCCCACATTTTCATAATTGTAAGAGGAGCGCGGCGCTTTTACATTAAAATGAAGGAACACGTAATACAGAAAACCTGAGCAATCAAAACCTTTTGCAGGATCAGAGGAAGCATAAACATAAGGCACATTTAAAAACCTGCTAGCGTAGTTTATAAATTCTTTCCGGTCAATATCCAATGGCTTGTCCATTGTAAGCATAGGCTTTGCAGGTACTTTATTAGTTGCATGGGTTGGTAGCGCTTTTACATTTGTTTCAGTTTCTTCAATAGGATTTTTGCCTGACAATACATTTACCCTGCCACTGCTTTTAGAAGCAGCACAGGATGTGAGGATCAAGGAAACAATGATGCAAAGGCTTATGAGTTTCATCCTACCAAAAATAAAAGTAATTTACCATTGTTGCTAAACAACAGGCTTATCGGTTACATTTGTAATCAGTAAAAAAATTTGCTATGAAAAGAATTGCAATCATCACAATGTTATTATTGTTTTCTTTCAACTTATATGCACAAAGTAAAAAAGAAAGGCAGGTACATACCGCAGTCAGCGCTTTGATAAAAGCCATGGAAGACAGCGATGTGGCAGCCTTAAGCAAACTGGCGGCCAATGAGCTTAGCTACGGACACTCAGGTGGAAAAGTAGAAAACAAGCAGGAGTTTTTAAACGCTTTTAAAACGGGGGCATCAGATTTTGTAAAGATCAACATCAGTGATCAAAACGTTTCAATTGTAAATAAAACAGCCATTGTCAGGCATACGCTTGAGGCTGAGACAAACGATAACAATCAGGCAGGACATGTAAAGTTGAAAGTGCTTACCGTATGGCAAAAAATGAATGGTGGATGGAAGCTAATAGCAAGACAGGCGGTAAAACCGCCTGCCAATTAATTTTCACAATAATAATTGCTAATTATTTTACTGCGTTCAATGCCGCATCATAGTCAGGCTCCTGTGTAATTTCAGGTACCTGTTCTGCATACACTACTTTACCATTTTCATCTGCTACAATCACAGCGCGGCTCAGCAGGCCTTGCAAAGGAGAATTACTCAGCGTAACACCATAACCCTCCCCAAAACTTCCTCTGAAATCAGAAAGGTTTTCCACCTTGTCAAGCCCTTCAGATGCACAAAAACGGTTCAATGCAAAAGGCAGATCTCTGGAAATATTGATCACAACTGTATTATCCAGTCCAGAGGCTGCTTCGTTGAACTTGCGTGCTGCTGCCTGGCACACACCCGTATCAATACTTGGAAAAATACTCAGGATCACTTTTTTACCTTTATAATCCGACAGTGATTTTTCAGAAAGATCCGTACTTACTAATTTGAAATCTTTTAATTCACTGCCCACTTCGGGTAAAGTTCCCACAGTGTTTGCAGGGTTTCCTTTAAATGTAATATCCGCCATAAATTTAATTTTTTTAATGAATAATCTGGTTTGCTTTGTAAGAAATCAAATATATAATTTACCCTTTGATACTCAAAACTAATTTATATTTATCCTCCTTAAGATTGATCAACAGTAAATAGCCGTTATGAATGTAACAATTGAAGAGATACAAAGTTTTAAAGGCAGATATCCCAAACAAATATGGAGTCTCTTTTTCAGTGAAATGTGGGAACGCTTTTGCTTTTATGGCATGCGAGGAATGCTGACCTTTTTTATGGTACACGAGCTTTTTATGAAAGAAGATGTGGCCAACCTGCAATATGGCGCCACACAGGCTTTTGTATATGCATTTACATTCATTGGCGGCCTGTTTGCAGATAAGATCTTAGGATTTCGAAAATCGCTTTTCTGGGGCGGTTTGCTGATGATTGCCGGCAGCCTGATACTGGCAGTAAACCCTCATCAGTTTTTCTTTTTAGGAATCAGTTTTACGGTTATAGGCACAGGGTTTTTTAAGCCTAACATCTCTACAATGGTGGGTCAACTCTATGCATCCAAAGACCCCCGCCGTGATGCTGGGTTTTCATTGTTTTATGCAGGTATTAATATTGGCGCGCTGCTGGGTGGTTATGTCTGCATAGCTGTAGGCAAGGGATACATGCTTAGCAGCATTGTTCCGGAAGATTTGCGCTGGAATGTGGCTTTTGGCTTTGCAGCAGTAGTAATGACGATAAGCCTTATTACATTTTTGCTAACAAAAAAAAGCCTGGGACCCATTGGCCTGGCTCCTGTAAAATCTAATAAGCAGGCGGCTGTAAACTACGGCGCTATTGGTAAAAATCCCAATCAGGAACCTGTAAAAACAATTATAGAGCAGCCCAAAACATTGCGCTGGGGTGATTATCTGGTTTATGCCGGGTCGCTGGCAGTTATTCCATTGATCATGATGATGGTTTCTAAAACAGAATATACAGACTGGTTCATGTACATCATCGGGCCGGTTACGCTTGTGTATTTGTTTTACGAAATGACCAAACACACAAAAAACGAGGTGAAGAAATTATTCGCCGCCCTGGTGTTTATTATTTTTTCAATTTTATTCTGGGCTTTTTTTGAGCAAAGCGGGGGTTCACTGGCTTTATTTGCCGCTAATAATCTTGATGATCAGTTGCTTGGTTTTATCACAGCCGATCCGAATGGGGTGAACAACTCAGCCAATGCATTATTTGTAATTATCTTTGCTCCGCTTGCAGGTTTTGTGTGGATTGCGATGGCTAAAAAGAAAATTGAACCCAACACGGTGGTAAAATTTGGCCTGGCGTTTATATTTTTGGGTGTGGCTTTTTATATATTTTTTGCCACAAGGTTTTTTCAGATCATTCCCGGTATTGTTAATCTGGATGTCTTTACTTTAGCTTACCTCGTTGTTACTTTCGGCGAGCTTTGCCTGTCCCCCATCGGTTTATCCATTATGACCAAACTTTCGCCGGCACGCCTGCAGGGTGTGATGATGGGTATGTGGTTCCTGGCCAGTGCTTACGGCCAGTATGTGGCAGGGCTTTTGGGCGCAGGCCTTGCAAAAGCTAATGAAAATGCATCTAATGTAGAAAAGCTGATGGCATATACCGAAGGGTACAAACAATTAGGTCTCTACGCCATCATTGCAGGTGTGATTTTGATCATTATTTCCCCTATGGTTCGCAGGTTGATGCAGGATGTTAGGTAAAATGGTGCTTACATGAAATTATCTACTTCTCTGTAAGCCTGCACCAGGCGGGCTTCTCCCTCTTTACCGGACTGAGATATTCCGTGCTCCATTCCTAGAATCCCCTTAAAACCTTTGCTTTTTATAAACTTGAAAAGATTTTTATAATTAATCTCCCCAGTGGTTGGCTCCTTACGGCCGGGGTTGTCTCCCTGCTGAATATAAGCAATCTCATCCCAGCACAACTCCATATTTTTAATCAGGTTGCCTTCGTTCTTTTGCATGTGGTATACATCATACAAAATTTTACAAGACGGGCTGTTTACAGCCTTACATATCTGGTAGGTTTGGGTAGAATACCGTAAAAACAAATCAGGGGTATCGCTAAGCGGTTCTAATACCATTACAATATTGTGCGGCTCCAGTATTTCGGCGCCACGGCGCAAGGCCTCAATTACATTGGCAGTTTGCATATCAAGCGGCAGGTTGCGTTCAAAATCTCCCGGCACAACTGTTACCCATTTTGCATTGCTCCGTTTGGCTACTTCAATTGACTTGCGGCAACCATCTAAAAATATATCAAGATGCTCTCTTTTATTTGCAGCAAGCGTATTAGCACCGTTGCCTCCTTTCTGTACTACAAACACGCCCATGCGCATACCCAGTTTAGCCAGCGTTTCCCCCATTTTGCTTTGCAATTCGGGCGTTCGGTTTGCCATGCCATTATCTTCAATTGAACGGAAACCTAAGTCGTACATGTATTTGATCTGGTCAATAACATCTTTACCCACGGTATTGGTAAACATGCCGTAATGTGGAGCATAGTCCAGATTAAAGGGTTTATCTGCAGCCTGCGCGGTTGTATTTGAGGCAAACCCTTTTAAAGAAAAGCCCAGAGCGCCTCCGGCTAAAAAACTGTTTTTTACAAAATGTCTTCTGTTCATATTGAATAACGTATTGATCGGCATAAAAGTACATCAATTTATTTCGCTTTTATTTAATAATTCTCAGCAATGAAACCGTTTGCGCAGAATATTATTTATGTGGCAACCATTTTTCATTTTTTGCTATCTTCGAAGCATTATGAAACATGTTGTTGCCACTGCGATAGCAGCTTGTGTGAGTTTGTTGTCTTTCGCAAATCATACTGATACCTCTTTTAAAAAATACGAACAGATCATTCCCGGTACAGAAGTCAAATTTAAAATGGTTCCCATTCCCGCCGGAACTTTTTTAATGGGCAGCCCCGCCGCAGATGCCTCTAAAGAAGAGGATGAAAGCCCCCAGGTAGAAGTAAAAATCAGCCCTTTTTGGATGGCTGAAAAAGAAGTGACTTTTGAAGAGTATCTCAGTTTTTTTGCTGATGAATCCATTTCACGTGCATCAAAAGTAGATGCGATTACAAGACCAAGCATTCCTTATGTTGACCCTTCGGCGGCAGTTGGTGGAGACGATCAAACCTACCCTGCCATTAACGTGAAACAATTTGGCGCCATTATGTATTGCCGCTGGCTGTATAATAAAACAGGTATCTTTTACAGGCTCCCATCCGAGGCTGAGTGGGAATATGCTGCCAGGGCTGGTGCAAAAAGCATTTATCCTTTTGGCAATGATGCTTCCAAATTAGGGGAGTATGCATGGTATGCGCAAAACAGTAATGATTCGCTGCATCATGGAAAATTGAAAAAACCCAATGCCTGGGGATTGTACGATATGCTGGGCAACGCCAAAGAGTGGGTGCTGGACCAATATCAGGAAGATTATTATGCCTCTCTTGGCAAGCAGGCCGTTGACCCAATCAGAGTTCCCGAAGTCAGGCATCCTATCGTTGTACGCGGCGGCTCTTATAAAGACGATGCTTCTGAACTTCGCCCAGCAAACCGTATTCCGTCAGACCTGGAATGGAGCAAAGGCGATCCCCAAATACCCAAAAGCCAATGGTGGAGCACAGATGCGCCGTTTGTTGGCTTCAGGATCATCAGGCCGGTAAAACAACCCACCAAAGCCGAAGCAGAGCAATTTTTCAAAACTTACACAGGGCGATAATTTTTTTTATAACAGAAATATTTTTTATAATGACACTCAAAACAACAAGGAGAAAATTTGTTAAACAAAGCTCTCTTATAGCCGGTGGCCTTATGGCAATGCCCATCCTGGGCAAAGGAACAAATTTCTTTTCCGGTTCTTCCGGCGAAATAAAAGTGGCCGTAATTGGCTGTGGTGGCCGCGGCACGGGCGCTGCTTTCCAGGCGCTTCAATCAAAACAAAATGTAAAGATTGTGGCGCTGGCCGATGCATTTAAAGACCGCCTGGACGATTGCTACAATAAACTGATGACGGAAGATCTGTCTGACATGGGCATTAAAGGCAATTTAAGAGCAAAGGTAGACGTGCCCGATAGCCGGAAGTTTGTGGGCTTTGATGCATACCAGCAAGCCATACCATTTGCTGACGTGGTAATATTAGCCACGCCTCCCGGTTTCAGGCCATCGCATTTTGAAGAAGCAGTGAAACAAGGCAAGCACATTTTTATGGAAAAACCGGTGGCTGTTGACCCCGCCGGCGTAAAAAAAGTGCTGGACGCTGCTGCCATTGCCAAACAGAAAAAACTGAATGTGGTGGTAGGCCTGCAGCGCAGGTATCAAACCTCTTACCGCGAGTTGTTTAAAAGAAAAGAACTGATCGGCGATCTGGTTAGCGGACAGGTGTGGTGGAACAACCCCGGTGTGTGGATGAAAAAGCGCGAGCCTAATCAAACTGAAATGGAATACCAAATGCGCAACTGGTACTATTTTAACTGGCTGTGCGGTGATCATATTTTAGAACAGCACATTCATAATATTGATGTAATGAACTGGTTTAAGGGCGATTTTCCCATTCGAGCGCAAGGCATGGGTGGCCGCCAAGTAAGAACCGGTAAAGAATAC
>JAFAFV010000048.1 GCA_023423285.1 Bacteroidota bacterium | reverse complement strand
TTATTACAAAAGTGGCCCAGGGAGATGGGCCTGCCGTAGATTTGATGGGCTTTGGCGTGCAGGACGCCGTCAAACTAATCCGTGGTAAAGAAGGAACAACAGTGGTACTGACTATTAAAAAACCGGATGCTACTTTAAAGACTGTAAAACTTCAGCGCGCACGTATTGAGAATGTAGAAACATTTGCAAGAAGCGCCATAATAACTGATAGCGCCAAAAATACAAAGCTTGGTATCATTTACCTCCCCGAGTTTTACGCAAACTTTGAAGATCCTAATGGCAGAAGAAGCTATGTGGATGTGGCCAGAGAGGTTGAAAAGCTGAAAGCAGAAAAAGTTGACGGCATCATCATGGACCTGCGATTCAACGGCGGCGGATCTTTGATAGATGTGGTGAATATGGTAGGATTATTTATAGAAAAAGGGCCTGTAGTACAAGTGAAAGATCGGAATAACCGCCCACAGATTTATGAAGATAAAAGTGATGGCGTAAAATACAGCGGCCCACTGGCGGTATTGGTAAATGAATTCAGTGCATCGGCTTCTGAAATTTTTGCAGCAGCAATACAGGACTACGGCCGCGGTGTGGTTATCGGCAGCACATCTACATTTGGCAAAGGCACCGTTCAGCGCCAGATTGGGCTTGATGAAAAAACTTGTTTCACCTTTAATGAGTCAGACCTCGGTTCAGTAAAACTTACCATGCAAAAGTTCTATCGTGTAAGTGGCGGTTCCACGCAGTTAAAAGGTGTGGTGTCGGATATTGTGTTGCCTACCCAAATTGAAGCTTTGAAGCTAAGGGAAAAAGATAATGAATACGCCCTTCCTTACGACGAGATTTCGAAAGCAAACTACAAACCCTGGGGCAGCGCATACAGCATCAATACGATCAAGCAAATGAGCGATTCTCGCCTGGCGAGCGACTCTGCATTCAGGATCATTAAAAATAACACGGAGTGGCTGGCCACGCAAACTGAAAAAAGCAATCCGCTGAATATTGATGAATACCGCAAGGAAAAGCAATTGATCAAAGCACGTAGCGAGCAGGTAAACAATGTTATGAAGCTGGAGCAAAAGCTTTCCGTTTCTCTCTTGCCTCAGGAAAAAGATATTTATAAAGAAGATGTAGCAAGAAAGGACAGAACAAACCAGTGGCTGAAAGGCATGAGTGAAGACATTTACCTGAACCAGGCAGTGAAAGTGGTAAAAGATATGATCGGTCTTGATAACCTGGCCAAAGCAGAAGTGAAGCCTTAACAATACCTGCCATCAGCGCCGGAACAACCGTAAATTTATAATTAATATGATTCAATCATTCGCTTGCAAGCAGGCGAATGTTTCATTTATTCCCACGTAAAAAACCCTCGCAAACCTGAGCGCTGGAAATAATTGCTTTGGTTAACTTTGCTGTTCCGTTTATGAAACTATATCCCGAATCGGCACATACCCAACTGGAGTTTGATAAAATAAAAGACTTATTATCTGCCCATTGCCAATCTGAGTATGCCAGCAATAAAGCTGCTGGTCTGCGTATTCATACGCACAGAAATTTTATTGAAGCAGAATTACGCCAAAGCCACGAGTACAAGCAATTATTGCAAAATGCCATTTATTTTCCTAATGATTATGTATTGAACCTGACTAAAGAGCTAAAGCTGCTCTCAATACCCGGCGCTGTGCTGCAGGGAGATCAGTTGCTGCAAATACGAAGATTGGCAGAAAGTATAGAAAAAATATTCCGATGGTTTGATGCAGAACGCAGGCAGGCATTTGGCGGATTGGCAGAAATCCTACAGGGCACTCACTACGAGAAAGCCATTATTGCTGCCATTGATGAAGTGCTTGATGATATCGGGCAGGTAAAAGATGCTGCATCAGAAGAACTGCGGGATATTCGAATGGGCCTGTTTCGCAAGCGAAATGAGCTGCGCCGAGTTTTTGAAAAGATAATTGCACGGCTAAACAAGCAGGGCTATCTGGCAGAAATTGAGGAAAGTTTTATGAACGGCCGCCGCGTAGTGGCTGTGTTTGCCGAACAAAAGCGTATGGTAAAAGGCATCCTGCATGGCGAAAGCGATAGCCGCCGCACCGTTTTTATTGAGCCGGAAGAAACCATGCATCTGAACAATGAAGTAAGCGAACTGGAAACCGAAGAACGGAAAGAGATCTACCGCATCCTGCGCCAGCTTACGGCAAAACTCTCTGTACATGCAGGTTTGCTCAGTGTGTATCACAGCATTATCGGTGAGTATGATTTCATACGCGCCAAGGCAAAATTTGGGCTTGATATTAATGGCGAGTATCCGGTGGTGCTCGATAAAGCCCATGTGCAACTGGTACAGGCCTACCACCCGCTGCTATATTTATATAACAAAAGAACTCAAAAACCAACCATACCTGTAACGCTTACTTTAGATGATAAGCAACGTATTTTGCTCATTAGCGGGCCTAATGCCGGCGGCAAAACGGTTACTATGAAAACCATCGGGTTGTTACAAATGATGGTGCAAAGCGGTTTGCTGGTTCCTGTGCACCCATCCAGCGTGTTTGGTATTTTCAAACAGTTGATGATACATATTGGTGATACACAAAGCCTAGAGTTTGAGTTGAGCACATACAGCAGCCATCTTATCCACATGAAGCATTTTATGGAGCATGCCAATGGCAAAACCCTTTTTTTTATAGATGAATTAGGCAGCGGAAGTGACCCCAACTTGGGTGGGGCTTTTGCAGAAGTCATATTGCAGGAGTTGATCCGCAAACATTCTTTTGGTGTGGTTACCACCCACTACCTAAACCTAAAAGTAATGGCAGGAAAAACCCAGGGCATTGTAAATGGCGCCATGGCTTTTGATGAAAAAAGGTTGGAACCACAATACCAACTGATCGTGGGTAAGCCTGGCAGTTCGTACACTTTTTCTATTGCAGAAAGAATTGGCCTTGACAAGCGGCTGATCAATAAAGCTCGCAGCCTTGTGGAAGAAGACCAGTACCGGTTGGATAAACTGCTGAACCGTACCGAGCAAGACCTTAGGGATATTGCTAAAAAAGACAAGGAATTACAAAAACTGCTGAAAGAAAATGAAAGATTGCAAAAAGAAATGCAGCAGGTGATGGATAAGGAAAAGCACCGGCAGCAGGTGGCAGTGTTAAGAGAGCAGAACAAGATCAGCGAACAGCGCATTGCTTACCTCAAAGACATGGAGCGCAAGCTAAAGGAAATTACATTGCAATGGAAAAAAGAAGAAGATAAAGGCAAACTGATAAAAGCTATATCAGCGTTGCTTTTTAACCGCGGAGAAAAGCAGAAAGCCAGTAAGATGCAGAAAAGAATCGAGTCTAAATACAATGAAGTAGGCGGCGATGTAAAAGTAGGCGACAGGGTGAAAATGAAACGCAACCACCAGGTGGGAGATGTGTTGGAGTTAAAAGGAAAACGTGCTGTTGTAAAAATCGGTTTATTACCTATGCAGGTAGAATTGAGTGATCTGGTTGTGGTGGAAGAAAAAGAAAAACTTTCATAGTTACTACTGCAGTTGTTTTACCGAGATGTAAAAATTAACATCGACACTAAGCGTATTGTTATCCCATGCAATAGTTTTGAAAATAGTGGAAGGCTGCAACCACTGTTCATTAATTTTTACAGGCATTTCAAACCCATCCACACAATTGGCCCATCGGTAAGTTAATTCTCCGTTGGCAATGCGGTATTCAAGCACTGGTATTTTTTTGGTGCGCAAATATTGATCAAAAACTTTTTCCAGCTTTTTACCTGTTTTTTGAATGATGTAATTTTCTATCTGCTCCGTAGTTACGGTTTGGTGATAAAAATTCCTGCTCAATCCGCGCAGTAATTGAAGGAACTGATTATCGTCATTTATAACCTGCCTGATGGTGTGGATCAGGTTGGCGCCTTTGTCGTACATATCGCCGCTACCAGTTTTGCTCACGCCATATTGCCCAATAATAGGGCTGCTGTTTTTAATGTTTTTCTGTTGCCCGATCACGTATTCGCTGGCAGCCTGGCGACCGAAAGTGCATTCCACAAATAGTGTTTCAGTATAAGTTGTAAAAGCTTCGTGAATCCACATATCTGCTACATCTTTGGCGGTAATGCTGTTGCCAAACCATTCATGCCCGCTTTCGTGAATGATAATAAAATCAAATTTGCTGCCCCAGCCCGAACCCGAACGATCCATACCCATATAACCCAACTTGTATTGATTGCCATAAGCCACAGCGCTTTGGTGTTCCATGCCCAGATGCGGCGCTTCAACCAGTTTATAACTGTCTTCATAAAAAGGGTAGGGCCCCATCCATTTTTCAAAACAATGCATCATGGGTTTTACCACTTCAAAATGTTTTTTAGCCTTATCAAGCTGGTAATCTAAAACCCAGTAACTCAAATCAAGGTTGCCTTTTTCGCCGGGGTACACATCAGTAAAGTTTTCATAATGGCCGATGTAGGGTATAATTAAATAACTGTTGATGGGATTTTTCACTTCCCATTTCCAACTGCTGGTACCATTGGTGTTTGCCTGTTTTTGAACAAGCCTTCCGTTACCCACAGCTGTCAGTTCATTGGGTGCGGTAATGATTAAAGAGGCGCCATTGTCGGCTTCATCGGCTTCGTGCTCTTTGCACGGAAACCATACGCTGGCGCCAATACCCTGGCAGGCCACGCTCACAAATGGACGGCCCAGGTTGTCTTTCTTCCAGATCCAACCGCCATCCCAGGGTGGTTGAACGGCTTCTTTTGGTTTGCCCGAAAAGTAGATCCGGATGCGATGATCCTTTAATGGCTTGAAGGCATCGGTAAAACTTAACCAGTACACATTTCCCGATCTGTTATAGAGAATGTTCTGTTTGTTTTTTGAAAGATCTGTAATGCTATCAATTTGCATAGGTTGTTGCAAGTCTATTTGCATGGTTTGCCTGCCGGCAATGGTCACCGTAAAACTAATATCAGTATAACCGCTGATGGTTTTTGCAGAGATATTTGGCGTTACACTGATGTCGTATTTCTTCAGGTCCCACCAGTCGCGTCCAATACCAATGCTTCCACGCAACGAATCTGACTGAGTGTACACCTGCCTTTGCACAGCGGGCTGCGAAACCGCGCAGGAATTGAGGCAACTTATCATTAATAAAAAATAGCCAAACCTGAAAAAGAAACCTTTCATTCAAATACATTTTAAAAGGTCCATCAATTTTTTTGTGCGTTCTGCATAGGATTTACCCCACCGCCAAATGCCTGCCTGCGGGCAGGCTCATTTTGGGATTGTGAAAAAGCCCTGAATTTTGTTGGCGCAGGTATTGCTCCCCAAATGTTATTGGTTTCATCAATGTCTGCTGTTTCGCGAAAAGGATCGAGCAAGATGCTAACAACCTCTTTATTTTTTACAAATAATTTTTTAAGTGATTTCTCATTGTGCCGCCATACCTGCGCGGGAATTCTATCGATTTCTTTTGTGCCATCTTTAAATGTCCATTCTATAATCAGTGGCATTACCATACCTCCTTTGTTGGAAAAACTGAGTTCGTAAAAATAATGACCTGCCAGTTTGCGTTTGTCTTCTTCAGTCAGCTCTGTAAGGTTGGTTGGCTGTTCAAAAGTCAATATGCGGGATGTGTCATAGCGCTCCAGTCCACGGGCATAGCGCCAGTAAAAATCTCTCGCTTCCGTATCTATGTCTGTATAAAATTTTATATTCTGGTCTTCGCGGTTTCTTATTTTAGAGATGTCTTCAAAATCGTTCAGATCGGGCGGGGAAATTTTATAACGCACCGTTCCGCGCGATGGTGGCAGCTTGCTTTTCAGATCGGGTAACGCAAATTTTACAGAGTCGAGCGAAATATCTACCGGGTCTGTTCCATAAAACCATCCGCGCCAAAACCAGTCAAGGTCTTCAGCGCTGGCGTCTTCCATTGTGCGGAAAAAATCGGCCGGTTCAGGATGTTTAAAAGCCCAGCGACGAGCGTATTCTTTAAACGCGTAATCAAATAATTCCCGACCCATAATGGTTTCGCGCAAAATATTTAAACCGGTAGCAGGTTTCGCATAAGCGTTGGGCCCGAAATGAATGATGTTTTCAGAATTGCTCATGATGGGTTCCAACTGGTCTTTGGGTAATTTCATATAATCGGTTATCGTCCAGGCCGGGCCCCGTTTGCTGGGGAATTTGTTGTCCCAGAGTTCTTCGGTAAGATATTCAACAAACGTGTTCAGCCCTTCATCCATCCATGTCCATTGCCGTTCATCGCTGTTCACTATCATAGGGAAAAAGTTATGCCCCACTTCGTGAATGATCACGCCGATCATACCGTTTTTTGTTCCTTCGCTGTATGTGCCATCTGCATTGGTGCGCCCAAAATTGAAACAGATCATGGGGTATTCCATACCATTAGCAGCTTCCACACTTTGCGCCACAGGATAGGGGTAAGGTATGGTAAAGTCAGAATAAGTTTTTATGGTATGCGCCACAGCCCTTGTGCTAAACCTGCGGTAAAGGCCATAAGCTTCTTTACCGTAAAAGCTCATGCACATAATTTTTTTTCCATTTATCATTTGCGGCATTGCATCCCACACGTATTTGCGCGAAGATGTCCATGCAAAGTCTCTTACATTATCTGCTTTAAAATTCCATGTTTTGGTTTGCGTACTTTTAGTTTTTTCTGCAGCAGTTGCTTCGGCAAGGGTTACAATTTCTAACGGTTCTTTGGTGTTTTGTGACTGTTTGTATCTTGCCATTTGCGCAGGTGATAATACCTGAGAATAGTTTTGGCATTCGCCGGTGCTGCCTACAATATGATCAGCGGGAACGGTCATGGTCACATCAAAGTTGCCAAATGTAAGAGCAAACTCGCCGCGGCCTGTAAACTGCTGGTTTTGCCAGCCTTTAAAATCGCTGTATACACACATACGGGGGTACCACTGCGTAATGGTAAACAAATGGTTGCCATCTGCAGGAAAATATTCATAACCGCCGCGGCCGCCCATCGTCATACGGTCGGGTATTTTGTAGCTCCAGTCAATATGAAATTGAAATTTTTGTCCCGGTTTTAAGGGTGCGGGTAGTTCCACACGCATCATGGTTTTATTGATGGTGTACTGCAGGGGCTTACCTGAAGCGTCTGTAATTTTATGAATTTTGCAGCCATAACCGTTGTCAGTTTTACTTTCTGTGTAGCGCTCCAGCGTTCTGCTGGTAACCATGTCGGGCATTGCAGAACCGGTTTGGTAATTGGCATTGTTCACGTTGCTTTGTTCGTTCTCATCTAACTGAAGCCACAGGTACGTCAGCACATCTGGCGAGTTGTTAAAGTAGTTCAGTGTTTCACTGCCGGTGAGTTGCAGGTTCTTTTCATCCAGTGTGCATTTGATCACATAGTCGCAGCGCTGCTGCCAGTACTTTGACCCCGGCGCGCCGCTGGCAGTGCGGTATTCGTTGGGCGTGGGCAAAATAGTACCCAATTGCTCAAACTTATTGCCATGATTGCTGTTAGGGTTGTTCTGTATGTTTTGTGCAAATACTGTGGTTGTAAGCATTAGCATATAAACAGGCAGTAAGTATTTTTTTGTAATAAGCTTCAGAACATGTGGCAACTTTGTTGCGACGCTCCGTTCAGCTGCTGTACATACAGGATCATTTTGAAAAACCATTTTTTTTTGTTGTTGATTATAAGTAAGAAATACGGCTAATAACAATATTTGCCGATACAATTAAAATTAAAACAGAAACAGATACAATGTATGCCCTGCGTGGAATTTTAATGAGATCTACCAAAAGGTTGGTGATACACAGTAATAATAAAACCACTACAATTTGTCCTGCTTCAAGCCCCACGTTAAAGCCAAAGAGCCCCATTACTAATGACTGATCACTAGCCAGCATCATTTTGATAGAGTTTGCAAAGCCTAGCCCGTGTATCAAGCCAAAAAAAAGCGCGAAGAAATAATTGGTGCGTACCCTGCCATTTTTCTTGCCCGCAAAAATGTTCCAAATAGCGGTAAGCACTATAGTCAGGGGAATTAAAAATTCTACAAGTGCTGTATTTATGCTTATTACATTCAGCACACTTAGCGCCAGTGTGAGCGAGTGACCAATTGTAAAAGCAGTAACCAGAATCAGTACCTGCTTCCATTCCTTAAAAGTGTAAATAACAGCCAGTGCCAGAATAAATAACTGGTGGTCCAGCGCATCTGCACTAATGATGTGTTTCCATCCTTCAATAAAATAAAATATAAAATCGTTCATAATTACTTGCAGTTATGCTATATGTTTTATACTGCTTGTTATAAAGTGTCAAGCTCCCACCATTGTTTACATTGCAACAAAGCATGAATTTATTTTCAATCTTAAAAATATGTTTTTAATTTGTTCCAATGGCAATATTATTCAATAAGTGGTTATTGGCTTTGATGCTTTCATGGCTTGGTGTGTTTGATGCAGGCAGCAAACATGATCTGGCTGTACACCCTTACCATGTGAGCGCTACAGAGATTGAATACAATACAGGCGAAAACAGGCTGGAGATTACCAGTAAAATTTTTACAGATGATTTTGAAAACGTGCTGAAAAAGATCTATAAAACGAAGGCCGACTTTGCAGATAAAAATTTTAAAAAACAGATGGATGAACTGGTGAAACGTTACATTACCACGCATCTTGCAATCAGGTCACACAGCACATTAATGCCCATGCAGCTTTATGGTTGGGAGCAGCAGGGAGAAGCTGTGTATATATACACCACGGCCAACGCGGCAGGCTTTGATGCAAAAAATATCACCGTTGAAAATATCATATTGTACGATCT
Organism: Bacteroidota bacterium; assembly: GCA_023423285.1. GTDB lineage: Bacteria > Bacteroidota > Bacteroidia > Chitinophagales > Chitinophagaceae > Niabella. The sequence continues at coordinate 59,820 of JAFAFV010000048.1, read as the reverse complement.
TTTTGATGACCAGATGAACATCATTCATTTTATAGTGGGTAAGCAACGACAAAGTTCCAGGCTCAACTTCCCTGAAAGAAAATTGCACCTGAAGTTTGATTAGATAAATTTTGATTTCTTAAAATGTTCTTTTGCGCCGGATGTATATGCTTTAAATTTGCACGCATAAAACTTTATACATTATGAAATTAGCAAAATTCCTTATCCCGGGTATTCTCGTATTTATTTTTATCATCTTTCTGTTTATGTGGGGTATGCCACGCTACAATGTTTGGCAGCAGGAAATGGCCGGTAAGGCAGAAATGGCAAAGGCAGAACAAAACCGCAGGATACTTGTGGAAGAAGCCAAAGCAAGGTTGGAGGCGGAAAAACTGAATGCCGAAGCCGAGGTGGCCCGTGCCAAAGGAATGGCAGAAGCCATGCGCATTGAAAACGGCCAGCTATCATCAGTTTACAATCAATACCTGTTTATACGCACACTGGAAAAACTGGCCGACAAGGGCGACCTGCCACAGATTATTTACATGCCAAGCGAAGGGCTGGTGCCTGTATTGGACCTTGGTAAAAGGCCTATGCAACCACAGCAGTAAGTTGTTTTGTAACCTGTGTATATAATAGTGAAAAGCTGTATTTCTGGTAAAATAAGTTTTGTTGGGTATCGGATTAAAAAATATATTTGGTAAACCTCTCTAAGCGTTGTATGTAACCAGCAAAACGAATAACATGAAAAGAATTGGAGTACTTTTTGGAAAGGAAAGATCGTTTCCCAATGCTTTTGTAGAAAGGGTGAACAGCAAAAATATAGAAGGCGTTACGGCAGAACCGGTACTGATTGCCCAGGCACTGCAGGGTGTGCCAAGTGGTTACGCCGTTATTATTGATCGTATATCCCAGGATGTTCCTTTTTATAGAACCTGGCTGAAAAACGCGGCATTAACAGGCACGTATGTCATCAACAATCCTTTCTGGTGGAGTGCAGATGATAAATATTTTAATAACTGCCTTATGACGCGGCTTGGCGTTCCGGTACCAAAAACAGCGATTATTCCTTCCAATCAATTACCTGACGATACCTCTCCCGAATCCTTCAGTAACCTGACATACCCTTTAAACTGGGAAGCTATTTTTAACGAAGTGGGTTTCCCGGCTTACATGAAACCCTTTGCGGGCGGCGGTTGGAAAAGCGTGTACCGGCTTGAGAATGCTGATGAATTTTTTGAAAAACACAAAGAGACAGGCCAACTTGTGATGATGTTGCAGGAAGAAATTGTGTTTGAAGAATACTATCGCTGTTATTGCGTGGGGCAAAAGCATGTTCGCATCATGCCATATGAGCCGCGTAATCCGCACCACTTACGCTACCAGGCAAGCTTTACCCCAACAGCAGAAAAGCTTGAACAAATGACCGAAATTGTTTTGAAAATAAACAAAGCGCTGGGCTACGACCTGAATACCGTAGAACTTGCTTTGCGCGATGGTGTGCCTTATGCTATTGACTTTTGCAACCCGGCACCTGATGCGGACATTGTTAGCGTGGGTCCCGAAAATTTTGAATGGATTGTGGAAACCATGGCCAATTATACCATTGAGTTAACCCAAACAGGCACTGAGCAGCACAAAATAACCTGGGGCGATTTTGTAAGGAACTCGGTATAACATAAACGCTTAATTAAGATGCCTATTAATTACAAAAACTTCACACTGGGCGTTGAAGAAGAATACATGGTACTCGATAAGGATACTTATGAACTGAGAAGCCATGAGCAAAAGATTGTGCAGGAAGGACAAAAGCTGATCAAAGATAAAGTGAAGGCAGAAATGCACCAGGCCGTAGTAGAAGTGGGCACGAGCATTTGCCTGGATATTGATGAGGCATACGAAGACGTGGCGCTATTGCGAAAAACCATCAACAGTGTAGCTTCAAACTTAGGGCTGCGGCTGGGCGCTGCTGGCACGCACCCTTTCAGCCACTGGGAAAGCCAGTTGACAACAGATCAGGCACGGTACCATGAGATCATCAACGAACTGCAGGAAGCAGCACGAAGCAACCTGATATTTGGCCTTCATGTGCACGTGGGCATGGAAAGCCGCGAACTGGCCAATCATATTGCTAACAGCACACGCTATTTTTTGCCGCATGTTTTTGCTTTAAGTACAAATTCACCGTTCTGGGAAGGAAGGCTAACTGGTTATAAGTCTTTCCGTACAAAAGTATTTGATAAATTTCCCCGCACGGGTATACCAGATGCATTTGACAGCATTGAAGCATACGACAATTATGTGAAGATGCTTATCAAAACTAATTGCATTGATAATGCTAAGAAAATATGGTGGGACCTGCGCGTACACCCCTTTTACAACACGGTTGAATTTCGTATTTGCGATGTGCCAATGACCGTGGATGAGACCATTGCCATAGCCGCGCTTTTTCAGGCAATTTGTGCCAGGATTTATATGCTGCGCAGCAAAAACCTCAATTTTATTCAATACTCCCGCGCACTGGTAAATGAAAATAAGTGGCGTGCCAGCCGCTATGGTATTGATGGCCACCTCATTGATTTTGGTAAAGAAGAACAGGTAAATACACGAGCGCTTATTTACGAGCTGTTAGATTTTTTAGATCCGGTTGTGGATCATTTGGGCAGCCGCCACCGCATTAATTATGTTCATAAAATTTTAGAACAAGGCACTGGCGCCGACAGGCAACTGGCCGTATTTGAACAAAGCAAAAGCTTGCAAGAAGTGGCCAAATACATCAGCGACCACTTTTTACACGGTATTCAATAGTGGCAGATTTCTAATAAATTATTTGGATAAAGACTTTTTCTTAATGTATTTTTCCCTGATCACATCCTGAACATTTTTGTTGTATATCTTGCTTTCAAGCCAGCTGATCACATCCAGGTAAGCAAATGCCCGGGACTCCAGCTTGTTACTTTGATATTTTCGCAGCCTGTTCAACAGTTTTTCAAATTCAGGTTTGATGGTGGAAGTATTGAATTTAAGTGCTGTTTTTAAAAAGTCCAGCATCGCCGTTTCCACCTTACTGATATTCTCCATTTTGGCCATGTAGCGGTAAACAGATTTGATCAGGTATTCCAAAAGATCATAATTGCCCAGTTCGTAATGCGCTATCAGGTGCAGCAACCGGCTGTAACATTGCAGGTCTGTTCGCAAATCATCTTTTTGATTGATAATGCGGTTCAGATAATGAATGGTATTTTCATTATCACCGCTGCCAAAATACAGGCAGGCAATTTTATAATAAAAAACCATCACGCGATGCCTGTCCAGGTATTGCCCGTATTTTATAAGCATCTCTTCTAAAAAAGGAACCATTTTAAGGCCTTTGGTAAATGTACCTTCCAAAAAATGCAGATTAATCACCGCTGTGTATAAATACACATACGTAATGATGCGGTTGTTATCGCTGTTTTGCACCAGATTACTTTTGGCAAAAACCTTAAACCGCCTGATGCATTCTGCCAGTTTATCATGATTCAGCAAATCGAAATGAGCGCTCATTAGGTTGTGCATGCCTTTTACGTACATCGCTGTTTCGGCCTCAACCATTTTTGGGTTTGCTTCAAAAATATCTACCCACTTTTGGCAGTAGCGGTAAAAATTTAAAAAATCAAGTTTTATAAAAGAATACCATGCATGAATCTGGTACAGGTACACTTTTTCATAAAAATTAGCGCCGGGTTTTTCAGGCAAATTTTCTTCCAAAATTTTCTTTGCCTGCTGAATATCGTCATTATTTCGGGCATGACCGTTTTGAACATACCATCCGTATAACAGCAGGTTAAGATTGGACAGACGGTTGATATTGTAAATAACCTGGTCTACCTCATTAGCTTCCCGCGTAAGTTCAATTGCCCGGTTTTGAATGCTTCTGGTTATATACAGCGCCTCAATTTTTTTTTCAAAGTTCAGTGCCTGTTGTATATAAGTTAACTGGTTGTGTGAGCGGGCCGTTTCTTTTAAGCGGTCTAATATCTTCAATGCCTGCATGTACAGCCCTTTGTTGTATAAAATGCGGGCATGATCAAGCATTTCGCGTAGCTGAATATCAATATTTGTATAATCTTTTACCACGCGCAAGCTGGCCAGAATTTGTTTATGCAGTAGCGCTTTGGTATTTGAGAGTTGCTGTTTGGTAACTGCCGGCGCTTTTTTTAATAGAATTCTTTCATCATAGTCAGCCATCTTATCCAGTGCATCAAACAACTGCATGCTTTTAAGACCCTCTGTGCCGCTGTTGCGCTTCACAAAAAGCTTTAAATTTCTTTTTTCGCTTTTTTCAAGCGATTTTATCAATTGAAACAGCGCATCTGTATTCTTGTTGGGCATTGTAATTAAAACTCCCGTGAGTTGATGATTTTCAGTAGTTTATGAATAGTTTAGGAAATTTATCTAACGTAATATGTTTAACAAATAATTTTAACTGTTATATTTTATAATATACATTTACAGGAATGTATAGGGCGAATATACAAATTCGCAATTTTAAATCTTTAATTCATAAGAAATGGCAAAAGAGAAGGTCTACATTTTCGACACAACTTTAAGAGACGGCGAACAGGTTCCGGGTTGTAAGCTGAATAGCGAAGAAAAAATTAAGCTGGCTCTAAAGTTAGAAGAACTTGGTGTAGACATTATCGAAGCAGGTTTTCCGGTTTCAAGCCCTGGTGATTTTCGGTCGGTTGAAGAAATTTCTAAAGTAATCACAAAAGCAACAGTTGTAGGCCTCACGCGCGCTGTTCAAAATGATATTGAAGTAGCCGCCGCCGCGCTAAAGCATGCAGTAAAGCCGCGTATTCATACTGGGATTGGTTCGTCAGACAATCACATCAAATATAAATTCAACGCTACGCGTGAGCAGATTTTGGAACGAGCAGTGTCCGCCGTAAAAATGGCGCGCAACTTGGTGCCAGAAGTAGAATTTTATGCCGAAGATGCCGGGCGTGCCGACCTGGAATTCTTAGCACGATTGATTGAAGCCACCATTGATGCAGGCGCTACCATCATGAACATTCCTGATACCACAGGCTCTTGCCTGCCCAGCCAGTACCAGGCTAAAATGGAATACCTGATGAACAATGTACCAAATATTGATAAAGCCATTCTTTCCTGCCATTGCCACAATGATTTGGGCCTGGCAACAGCCAACTCAATTGCTGGCGCAATAGGTGGAGCACGCCAGATTGAATGTACCATCAACGGTATAGGAGAGCGCGCGGGTAACACTTCGTTAGAGGAAGTGGTGATGGTGATTAAAAAACATCCTGACTTAAACCTTTATACAGATATTGATACTACAAAGCTTTTACCTATGAGCCGCCTGGTATCTGAAACAATGCGCATGATGGTGCAGCCCAATAAAGCCGTGGTAGGCGATAATGCGTTTTCTCATTCATCTGGTATTCATCAGGACGGATTTTTGAAAGAAGCCACCACCTACGAAATCATTGCCCCGCATGAGGTGGGCGCAGATGCATCGCATATTGTACTCACCGCACGCAGCGGCCGCAGCGCACTAGCCTACCGCTTTAGAAACCTGGGTTATGAATTCGACCGCAATCAGGTAGACGATCTGTACCAGCAGTTTTTATCCGTAGCAGATTCTAAAAAAGAAGTGGAGGATAAAGACTTGCGGGAAATGGCCGACAGGGTAATGGCTAATGTTTAATTGAAAAACAGTTCCAAACAATATATCAAGTAAAACAAATAAAGCGTGAAAAAGAAAATAGCAGTTATCGAGGGCGATGGCATTGGCCCCGAGGTTACACAGCAATCAATTAAGGTTTTAAATGCAATAGCAGAACAATTTGGTCATCAGTTTGAATACGATTATGTGCTGATGGGCGCCTGTGCAATTGATAAAACCGGCACACCTTTGCCGCAGCAAACCATTGATGCCTGCCAGGCAAGCGATGCGGTTTTGTTAGGCGCCATCGGCGATCCTAAGTATGATAACGACCCTACTGCAAAAGTGAGACCCGAACAGGGTTTGCTAGGTTTGAGGAAGGCTTTGCAATTGTTTGCAAACATTCGTCCGGTCAACACTTACCCGGCCTTGCAGCACCTTTGCCCACTCAAGCCTCAAAACGCAGCCGGAGTAGATTTTATTATTTATCGTGAACTGACCGGTGGAATTTATTTTGGTAAAAAAGAACTAAGCGAAGATGGCAACCGAGCATCGGATGATTGCGTGTACACAAGGCCTGAAATTGAACGCATTGCCAAACTGTCATTTGAACATGCGCAGCTTAGAAATAAACGATTGACACTGGTGGATAAAGCAAATGTACTGGAATCATCTAGACTTTGGAGAAAAGTGGTACAGGAAATGGCAGCACAATACCAGGATGTGGAAGTGAGCTATATGTTTGTAGACAATGCGGCCATGCAAATTATTGTAAATCCCAAACAATTTGATGTAGTTCTTACCGAAAATATGTTTGGCGATATTCTCAGCGACGAAGCCAGTGTGATCAGCGGGTCACTGGGTATGTTGCCCTCATCATCTGTAGGCAGCAAGGTGGCTTTGTTTGAACCTATTCATGGTTCTTACCCTCAGGCCGCTGGTAAAAACATCGCCAACCCAACCGGTTCCATACTTTCAGTGGCTATGCTGTTAGACCATTTTGGTTTGAATGAAGAAGCGGGTTTGGTAAGAGAAGCTATTGCATGGACCCTGCAAAACGGCTTTGTTACCAAAGACATTGATCCTGTCAATTCTTATTCTACCAGTTCTGTTGGTGACCTTGTAAGCGATTACGTAAGCGGAAAAATTCCGGGCTCAGCAAAGGGAGAAAATATTGAGGCAAGAAAATCTACCATAATTTAATGAATGAATTACGATTTAATTATTCATCTGTAATCTGTATACTTTAACCATTAACTACTTACTACTCGATCCATGTTAAATAAATATAGTAAAACCATAACGCAAGATCCTACGCAGCCTGCCGCTCAGGCACAATTATACGCCCTGGGTTTAACAGAACACGACCTGACCAAAGCGCAGGTGGGCATTGTAAGCATGGGCTATGATGGTAACCCGTGCAATATGCATTTAAACGGGCTTGCTGCTGATATTAAAAAGGGCGTGTGGGATAATGACCTCGTGGGGTTGGTTTTTCATACAATCGGCGTGAGCGATGGTATGAGCAATGGCACACCCGGCATGCGCTACTCCCTTGTAAGCCGCGATGTAATTGCGGATTCTATTGAAATTGTATGCGGCGCGCAATATTACGATGCATTAATAGCTGTACCCGGTTGCGATAAAAATATGCCTGGTTCTATAATGGCAATGGGCCGCCTTAATCGTCCTGCCATTATGGTGTACGGTGGTACCATTGCACCTGGCCATTACAAAGGCGAAGACCTCAATATTGTTTCTGCATTTGAGGCACTTGGAAAAAAGATTGCAGGCACACTAGATGAAAACGATTTTAAAGAAATTGTAAAAAGAAGCTGTCCCGGTGCAGGCGCCTGCGGCGGTATGTACACCGCCAATACCATGGCTTCTGCCATTGAAGCGATGGGGATGAGCCTTCCTTACAGCAGCAGCAACCCTGCACTTAGCGAAGAAAAGAGAAATGAATGCCTGGAAGCCGGTAAGTACATCCGGTTACTGCTTGAAAAGGATATTAAGCCGAGAGATATTATGACGCGTGAGGCTTTTGAAAATGCCATCACCGTCATTATGGTTTTAGGCGGCAGCACCAATGCTGTATTGCATTTGCTTGCCATGGCGCGCAGTGTAAATGTTCCGCTTACGCAGGATGATTTTCAGACTATCAGCGATAAAATTCCCGTGCTTGCTGATTTTAAACCCAGCGGAAAATACCTGATGGAAGACCTGCATAAAAAAGGCGGCCTGCCATCTGTGATGAAATATTTATTACAAAACGGTTTGTTGCACGGCGATTGTTTAACGGTGACCGGAAAGACAATTGCAGAAAACTTAAGCAGCGTACCCGATCTGGATTTTGAAAGCCAGGATATAATTGCCCCACTGAAAAAGCCACTGAAAGCCACTGGCCATTTACAAATACTATATGGTAACCTTGCTGAAAAAGGAAGTGTTGCAAAAATTAGTGGAAAAGAAGGTGAACGCTTTGAAGGCACTGCAAGGGTATTTGACGGAGAAGCAAAATTGATAGCGGGCATTTCAGAGGGCAGGGTAAAAGCCGGAGATGTGGTAGTAATTAAAAATGAAGGACCGAGAGGCGCACCAGGCATGCCCGAAATGCTGAAACCTACATCAGCCATCATTGGGGCAGGCCTGGGCAAATCAGTTGCCTTAATTACCGATGGACGGTTTAGCGGTGGCACGCACGGTTTTGTGGTAGGACACATTACGCCCGAAGCATTTGAAGGCGGCCTGATTGGTTTTGTGCAGGATGATGATATTATTGAAATAGACGCAGCAAATAATAAACTCACTTTAAAAGTGGGTGATGAAGAAATTGCAAGGCGAAAAGCCAACTGGACACAACCCGCGCTGAAAGCAACCAATGGCATTTTGTACAAGTATGCCAAACTGGTGAAAGATGCCAGTGAAGGCTGTGTAACAGATGAGTAAAGCATCCAAATATATTTATAAGTAAAAATTAAGCGGCATGCAGCATAACACAATTTTATACAATGGCATTCAGGCAATGCACAGTTATATTGTAGTCACATATCCATTGCACGTTTGGAAAGAACGAGTCTGAAGCCGGATTATAAATCATAAACCCACTCTTTAACGCAACATATAATTAAATAGAAATGGAAACGATACAAACAAAAGATACCACACAAAATTTTATTCCTGATGATATCAAGCAAATGAAACAGGCCGAAGAACACAAAACTTCGCAGATCAGTGGCAGCAAAGCTGTTGTTGAAGCACTGTTGGCAGAAAATGTTGAAACAATTTTTGGTTACCCTGGCGGTGCAATCATGCCTATATATGATGCGCTGTATGATTACATGGATAAAGTTAACCATATACTTGTGCGTCACGAGCAGGGGGGCATTCATGCAGCGCAGGGTTATGCCCGCGCCAGCGGCAAAACAGGCGTGGTGTTTGCCACAAGCGGCCCCGGCGCCACCAACCTTGTTACGGGCCTGGCAGATGCACAGATAGATTCCACACCATTGGTGTGCATTACCGGGCAGGTGTTTGCACATTTGCTGGGTACTGATGCTTTTCAGGAAACTGATGTGATCAACATTACAGCTCCGGTTACAAAATGGAATTACCAGGTTACTGATGCCAACGAAATTCCCCACGCCATTGCCAAAGCATTTTATATTGCCGGCAGCGGAAGGCCTGGCCCGGTGCTGATTGACATTACCAAAAACGCGCAGGTACAACTGTTCGACTATAAACCGTATCAAAAATGCGATCACATTCGCAGCTACCGTCCTAAGCCCATAGTAAGAAAAGAGTATGTTCAAAAAGCGGCTGATTTGATCAACAGTGCTAAAAAACCGTTGGTTCTTTTTGGCCAGGGAGTAATTTTAGGCAATGCCGAAGCGGAATTTAAAGCCTTTATTGAAAAAGCAAGCTTGCCCGCCGCCTGGACGTTGCTGGGTTTAAGCGCTTTACCAACCGATCATCCGCAAAACGTAGGGATGCTTGGAATGCACGGCAATTATGGCCCTAACGTTTTAACCAATGAATGCGATGTATTGATAGCAGTGGGTATGCGCTTTGACGACCGCGTAACAGGTCGCCTTGACAAATATGCCAAACAAGCTAAGGTGGTGCATTTAGATATTGACCCCGCAGAGATTGATAAGAACGTAAAAACTACAGTTCCCGTTTGGGGCGATTGCAAAGAAACTCTCCCCATGCTGACCGCACTTTTGGAGAAAAAAGAACACCCGGAATGGATGGCAAAATTTCGGGAATATGCAGCAGAAGAAGAGAAAGAATGTATAACTCCTGAAAAACACCCTGACAGTGAAGTGATGAGCATGGCTGAAGTAATAGAAATTTTAAACGAACTCACCAACGGGGATGCAATTATTGTAACTGATGTGGGTCAGCACCAGATGGTGGCATGCCGCTACTCAAAATTCACCAGGTCAAAAAGCAATATAACATCAGGAGGCCTTGGTACGATGGGCTTTGGCCTGCCTGCAGCCATTGGCGCCAAACACGGTGCACCTGACAGAACTGTTGTTGCTATCATCGGTGACGGTGGTTTTCAAATGACGTTGCAGGAGTTGGGAACAATTATGCAATTTGGAGCCAAAGTGAAAATTTTAATTCTCAACAATGAGTTTTTAGGAATGGTACGCCAGTGGCAGCAACTGTTTCATGACAAGCGGTATTCGTTTGTAAACATTACCAGCCCCAATTTTGTGATGCTCGCTAAATCTTATGGCATTGAGGGCAATCGGGTAGACAGACGCGAAGAATTAAAAGCCGCCATGAAAGCCATGATTGATCACGACGGCGCTTACCTGCTTGAGGTAATGGTGGGCAAAGAAAACAACGTTTTCCCCATGGTGCCACAGGGTTGCAGCGTAAGTGAAATAAGGTTGAAATAACTTACTGGTTACTAATTGCTGGTTTATAATTCTGTAGCCGGCTTCAGTAGCATTACTCATCAGCTTTGCGTCGCACACTTGTACTGTAGAATAAATTTCATCAGGAAATAATTTTAAGTTCAATAATATTCAATAGGTAAAAAACAGTTCGGAGTTGCAACACAATCAAAGGGTGCGACGCAACAAAGATGATAGAAGTACAAAAGTTGATAAAAATTAAAAACAAATTATTATGACCAAACAGGAATATACGCTTACGGTTTACGCGGAAAACCAGATCGGTTTGTTATCGCGCATTGCCATTATTTTTTCAAGAAGAAAAATCAATATAGACAGCCTCAACACTTCTCCTTCAGAGATTGACGGCATACACCGCTTTAATATTGTGATTGACGAAACAGAAGAAGTTGTGAAAAAACTTGCCCGCCAGATTGAAAAGCAGGTAGAGGTGTTGAAAGTATATTACAATACGCCCGACCAAATTGTATGGCAGGAACTGGCGCTGTATAAAATGCCAACTGCGCAGGTAGCCGAAAAAATGCTGGTGGAGCGTATTTTGCGTCAGTATGGTGCCCGCGTGGTAGTGATTAGAAATGATTATACTATTTTTGAATGTACCGGCCATAGAGAGGAAACCGAAAGGCTGATTGAAGTTTTTGGCGAGTACGGGCTGATTGAATTTGTACGCAGTGCCCGTGTGGCCATCATCAAAGACAGTGAAGGTTTTCATAAGCGCATTAAAGCTTTTGAAGCAAAAGAACCACATGAGGAGGTTGTGGAAAATGAGTTTCTGAACGAAAAGGAAAAAGTGTTTACTATGTAATTAACGGGCCAGTTCATGGTTAATTTTGAATGATTGATCGCAATGATTACATATCGCAGATACATGTTACCGCTCTTCCTAAATGAATAATTCACAGTTAAAAATTAAGCATTCGTAATTCATAATTATAATTCAATAAAAAAATGGCAAAATTAAATTTCGGCGGTGTTGAAGAAAATGTAGTAACCCGCGAAGAGTTTCCTTTAAGCAAAGCTCAGGAAGTATTAAAAGACGAAACAGTGGCGGTGATTGGCTACGGTGTGCAGGGTCCGGGCCAGGCGCTCAACCAGAAAGACAATGGCATTAACGTGATCATTGGCCAGCGCAAGGATTCCAAAACCTGGGACAAAGCTGTTGCAGATGGGTGGGTTCCAGGCGAAACATTGTTTGAGATTGAAGAAGCCCTGCAGCGCGGCACCATTATTTGCTACCTGCTTAGCGATGCCGCTCAAATAGCTTTGTGGCCTACTGTTCAAAAATATTTAACGCCTGGTAAAGCATTGTATTTCTCTCATGGCTTTGGCATTACCTTCAGCGAGCAAACAGGCATTGTGCCGCCCAAAGATGTGGATGTGTTTTTAGTAGCTCCAAAGGGCTCAGGCACTTCATTGCGTCGCATGTTCCTCGAAGGCCGTGGCCTCAACAGCTCTTATGCTATTTACCAGGATGCCACCGGTAAAGCCAAAGACCGCGTAATAGCATTGGGTATTGCTGTGGGCAGCGGTTATCTTTTTGAAACTGATTTTAAAAGAGAAGTTTATAGTGATCTTACCGGTGAACGTGGAACTTTAATGGGGGCCATTCAGGGTATTTTTGCCGCACAGTATGAAACGCTTCGCAACAATGGCCATACGCCTTCTGAAGCGTTTAACGAAACAGTTGAAGAACTCACTCAGTCATTGATGCCACTTGTGGCAGAAAACGGAATGGATTGGATGTATGCCAACTGTTCAACTACCGCACAGCGCGGCGCGCTTGACTGGTGGAAAAAATTTAAAGAGGCCACTCAACCTGTTTTCAACGAGTTGTATGAAAGCGTTGCTTCCGGCAAAGAAAGCCAGCGCTCCATTGACAGCAATTCGCAACCAGACTACCGCGAAAAACTTGAAATAGAACTGGCCGAACTTCGCGACAGCGAAATGTGGCAGGCTGGCAAAACAGTACGCTCGCTGCGCCCTGAAAACCAGTAGGAATAAAAGGTTTTTATAATTGGTTATAGTTTACGGGACGCCTCTTCATCGTTCAAGCAACTTTTGAACATGAAAAGGAAGCGTCCCGTAATTATTTAGCTGTGAGTGGCAGCCTTATTTTATTTTTATAAAAGAAAAAAAGCAACTCATGAACATGAACTTTGCAGGAGCATCAGAAAAACTGAAGAATGTTGTCAAACGTACCCCTTTGCAACTCAACGAAAATCTTTCGAGCAAATTCAATTGCAATGTATATTTAAAGCGTGAAGATTTACAAATAGTGCGGTCGTATAAACTGCGCGGCGCTTATCATAAAATGAGCAGCCTGCCTGCAGCCAAATTAGCAAAGGGGGTTGTATGTGCCAGTGCGGGCAATCATGCGCAGGGGTTTGCCTATAGTTGTAAAGCGCTTGGTATTAAAGGCGTTGTGTTTATGCCTTCTATTACGCCGCAGCAAAAGATCAACCAGACAAACATGTTTGGCGGCGATAATATTGAGATCATCCTTACTGGCGATACCTATGATGATTGTGCCAAAGCTGCTATTGAATATACTCACCTGCACGATATGGTTTTCATTCATCCATTTGATGATGAAAAAATTATTGAAGGCCAGGCAACTGTAGGCGTTGAAATTTTCGAAAGTCTGAAGCAGATAGATTTCTTAATAATACCCATTGGCGGTGGCGGTTTATGTGCCGGCGTGGGCGCTTATATAAAACAGGTAAGTCCCTCAACACAAATTATTGGCGCTGAGCCAGAGGGCGCAGCATCTATGACAAAGGCTATGGAAGCCGGGCAGCCTGTAACTCTTGAAAACATTGATGGATTTGTAGATGGCGCTGCTGTAAAGCGTGTGGGTGATAAAACGTTTGCTATTTGTAAAAAAGTGATTGATGAAATCATAACTGTGCCTGAAGGAAAAATATGTTCATCTATTTTAAAATTGTACAATAAAGACGCGATTGTGGTAGAACCTGCCGGTGCGCTTGCAATAGCGGCCCTGCATTTTATGGGAGATAAAATAAAAGGCAAAAATGTAGTATGCATCATCAGCGGTAGCAATAACGATATTGACCGGATGCAGGAAATTAAAGAGCGCAGCCTACAGTACGAAAAGTACAAACATTACTTTCTCATCAATTTTGCACAGCGGCCCGGCGCTTTAAAAGAGTTTGTAAATAATGTTCTTGGCCCAACTGATGATATAACCCGGTTTGAATATATGAAGAAAACAAACAAAGAGGCAGGTCCGGCGTTGGTGGGTATTGAGTTGAAATACAGGAATGATTACCCCGGGTTTATGGAACGCTTGCAAAAATCGGGCTTCACATACACCGAATTAAATAAAGATGATTCTCTTTTTGGATACCTTGTTTAGCAACATCTGAGAAATAAAAGATATCACGGTATGGATAGTGCCACGATTTTGCCATCCATGGTGGTAGCAATTATTTTTTTATCAGTGATAAATTCAAGGTCGTGAACAAGTGTATTGGATATTTTGTGCACCCATTTTACAGCGCCGTTGTTTTTATCAAAAGCGGCAATTACACCTTTATCGCTAATGGCATACACCACCCCCATTCTTTCTTTAATTACCGAAGGGTTTAATTCATAGCCAAAAACATTGGGCGATTTCCATCTGATGGTGGCAGAATCTGCATTCGCATCAACGGCAATTAAGTGCCCCTGCATTACCTTTGCATAAATGGTTTTTCCATCTTCAGAAATGCCAATAGATTCTCTTACCCAGTGGTCACTCCATTTTTGTTTCCACAACAGTTTGCCGGTTGATGCATTCAGCACGGTCATATATCTGTCGGGCGCTACTAAAAATAATTTTTCATTGCTGATCACCGGCAGGCAAGAAGCTGCAGAAAGCATCCTGTTGGAATAACCACTGTAATATTTCCAGGCGGGTTCTCCGGTGACTGCATCGAGTGCATAAAATTCATTGCCCCACCCGCCAATATATATTTTACCATTATTGTAAACAGGAGTTGATTTTACAAAACCTTTCACATCATTAAACTGCCATTTTAATTTTCCGCTGGTAGTTTCCACACATCTGAATACGCCCTCTGATGAACCGAAATATACATGATTGTTGATTACAAGCGGAGAAGCTACTATAGCTTTATGGGTTTTGTAAGTCCACTTATATTTACCCGTATTCGCATTCAGGCAATACAGGTTGCCATCAGTAGATGTAACAAATAAATTATTCCCGTCTATGGCAGGCGTGCTATAAATTTTGCCATTGGTTTGATAAGTCCACACTGCTTTTTGCGTTATCAGATCAATCGCTAAAATCTTTCCAGACGCGTCAGGCGTAATCATCAAATTTTTATACAATACAAACCCATTCCCTATATCAGCGTTGTTTTGATAATGCCACAACTGCTTTACCTGTGGATAGTGCACGTTTACAGCATAGGATGGGCGATGATAATTATTAGTGCTATCAGCCAAAAATCTGTGATTTTTTAATGCTACGATAGCCCAGGGTTGGGCTGTCATCACGCCTGGCCTTCTTGTTTGGTAAATAGCTGAATCATTTCTGATTGTAACAATATTATACCCACCTACCGAGTCATTTGCACGCAGGTTCGATCTGCCTTTTATAGCAGGAATGCCTTCGTACGTTAATTGCGCATTTACATGATGATGCCCATGCAGGTAAAGCTGTGTGTTGTATTTTTTTAGTCTGTCGGCTAATTCATACCAATTATTAAGCGATGAATCAAGCGGGTAGTGATTGACAAAAATAATAGGCGCATTTTTGGGTATTGTCTTAAGCGCAGAATCCATCCATACAATATGATTATACGGAACCTGCCCGGGGCTCATCTTCATATTTGGTCCGCAATCGTTTCCTAAAAAATAATATCCTCCGTGTTCAAAAAAAAAGGTTTCCATCCCAAAAATTCTTTTGAAGGAATTGGTACCGCTCTCACTCCAGTTGTCATCATGATTGCCAGGAATGATATAGTAAGGCTTTTTTAGCGAATCCAGTATTTGTTTGGCAAGGGCGATCTCATTATCGCTGCCAAACTCTGTAATATCGCCTGAAACAATTACAAATTGTATAAGCAGGTTGGCGTTAATATCCTGAACGGTTCTTCTAAGGTCTGCATCTGCAGTGCCCGATCCGATGTGTGTATCAGTAATGTGAGCAAATTGAAAACTTTTTTGTGCATATACCTGGGTGGTAAAAAGGATTGCAGTAATAAGCAATGCGATAGTCTGTTTTAAGCAGTTCATCATAATCCGCAAGATAAATTTAAAAAAGCAGGCAGCATTTAAAATGTATCTTTAATTATAAAATAATAAAGATTGGTATGGATTAAGAGAAAGCATACGGTGTAGAAAATCTAATAAAAATCAATATCTTATAGAAAATCTCAATTTTTTTTGCCTGTTTGTAAAATTTCATATTACTAAAAACGCTTTTTTTATTATCTTACACCGCTCGCGACTGCCCACCCCATATTGAAAAGCCGAAATTTTAAAGTAAACTTTTTAAAGTACTTATGACAGAAAATAAAGGACTATACGACCCCTCGTTCGAGCGCGATGCATGTGGTATCGGTTTTGTGGCAAACATTAAAGGAAACAAAAGCCATGCATCGGTTTCAGATGCGCTCACCATACTTGAAAATATGGAACATCGCGGCGCCTGTGGCTGTGAGCCAACTACAGGTGATGGCGCAGGTATTATGATACAAATTCCACATGAGTTATATTATGATGAATGCCTGAAACTTGGCATCACCTTACCCGAAGGGGAACAATATGCCGTGGGCATGATGTTTTTTCCGCGTGAGGTAAGAACCCGCGAGGAATGCAGGGATATTTTTACACGTGCTGCAGAAAAACTGGGTATGAATATTTTATGCTGGAGGCAGGTCCCTGTCAACAACGACGGTATTGGTCCATCAGCGCTAAGCGTGGAACCAGATATGGAGCAGGTGTTTATTGAAAGGCCCCCGCAGGTAAAAGATGCTGATGAATTTGAACGCAAACTATTCGTGCTGCGTAAATATGCCACGCACATGACAGCGGCTGCAGTAAAAAAAGATCCGATCGGTTTTTATATCACATCGCTTTCGTGCCGCACTATTATATACAAAGGCCAGCTTACAAGTCACCAGGTAAGAACTTATTATAACGATCTTACTGATGAAAGAGCAGTGAGCGCATTTGGTCTGGTCCATTCTCGTTTTGCTACAAATACATTTCCTTCATGGAGGCTGGCACAACCATTCCGTTTTATTGCGCACAATGGAGAGATCAATACACTTCAGGGCAATCTTAACTGGCTTCGCTCAGGAGAAAAAAGTTTTGAGTCTCCACTTTTTACCGCAGAAGAGATGGATATGCTCGTACCCATTGTGAGCAATGCAAAAAGCGATTCGGCCTGCCTTGACAATATGATTGAACTGCTGGCCATGAGCGGCCGCTCGCTGCCGCACGTGATGATGATGCTGATACCTGAGGCATGGGATGACAATGAAGAAATGAGCCAGTTGAAAAAAGATTTTTACGAATTTCATGCCTGTACCATGGAGCCTTGGGATGGCCCGGCATCCATTTCTTTTACCGATGGCAAAATTATTGGCGCTACGCTTGACAGAAACGGATTGCGCCCGTCAAGGTACTGCGTTACCAACGATGACAGGGTGATCATGGCATCAGAAACAGGTGCTCTGCCAGTTGACCAAAGCACGATCATTGAAAAAGGACGCTTGCAACCCGGAAGGATGTTTGTGGTAGATATGGAGCAGGGCCGCATCATCAGCGATGACGAATTGAAACAGCAAATCTGCTCACAAAAACCTTACGGCGACTGGCTGAACAAGCATAAAATACGCCTGGCAGAATTGCCCGAGCCACGCGTGATGTTTACACATCTTAGCGATGAGCAGGTGTTTAAATATCAAAAAGCGTTTGGCTATACCGGTGAAGATTTAGAAAATATTCTTATTCCCATGGCTGTTGATGGCAAAGAGCCGATAGGCTCAATGGGTACAGATATTCCATTAGCAGTGCTGAGCGATCAGCCCCAGCACTTAAGCTCGTACTTTAAACAACTGTTTGCGCAGGTTACCAATCCGCCCATTGATCCCATACGTGAGCGTATGGTTATGTCTCTGGCCATATCTGTAGGAAGCGTTGGAAACACATTGGTAGAAGATGAACTGGATTGCCACGTGGTTACGTTAAAACAACCGGTTCTCACCAATTACGAATTGGAAAAATTACGCAGTATTGATACAGGTATTTACCAGGCAAAAACATTGCAATGTTATTATGTGGCAGATGGCAAATCCGGTTCACTACAAAGAGGCGTTGATCGCATTTGCCGCTACGCTGAAGATGCTGTAAATGAAGGTTTTGAAGTAATTGTGTTGCAGGATAGAGCTATAGACAGTGACCACGCCGCCATCCCTTCTTTGCTGGCGGTTTCGGCCGTCCATCACCATTTGATCCGCAAAGGACTGCGCGGAAAAGTGGGCCTGGTGGTAGAGGCTGGCGATGTGTGGGAAGTGCACCACTTTGCCTGCCTGCTTGGTTTTGGCGCCACGGCTATCAATCCGTATATGGCGTTTTCTTCCATAAGAACTATGAAGGAAACTGAAAAAATTAAAAATGATATTGCATTTGAACAACTGGAAAAAAACTATATCAAGGCCGTTAGTGATGGCTTGCTGAAAGTATTTTCCAAAATGGGTATTTCCACGTTACAATCTTACCAGGGTGCTCAAATATTTGAAATCATTGGTTTGAACCAGGATGTGGTGAACCGCTATTTTACCGGTGCCACATCACGCATACAGGGCATAGGGCTTGATGAAATTGCCCGTGAAACCCTGGCCAAGCACCGTTTTGCTTTTAGTAAAAAAGATGTGCCGGTAAACCAGTTGCCCACCGGAGGTGTATACCAATGGAAGCGTAAGGGCGAAACACACATGTTCAACCCGCAAACCGTTCATTTGTTGCAGTACTCAACCAAAATGAACGATTACAACCTCTTTAAAAAATATACCAAACTCATTGATGAACAGGGCCAGAAAGCGATTACACTACGTAGTTTGTTAGACTTTAAACGAAGTCGTCCTGCCATTTCTATAAATGAAGTAGAACCTGCTGAAAATATTTATAAAAGATTTGCCACAGGTGCTATGAGTTTTGGTTCAATTAGCTGGGAAGCGCACACCACGCTTGCCGTGGCAATGAACCGTCTTGGAGGTAAAAGCAATACCGGAGAGGGCGGAGAAGATGAAGTACGCTACACTCCGCTCGAAAATGGTGACAGCATGCGCAGCGCCATTAAACAAGTGGCAAGCGGGCGCTTTGGTGTAACCAGTTTATACCTGGCCGAAGCCGATGAACTGCAAATTAAAATGGCACAGGGAGCTAAGCCTGGCGAAGGCGGCCAATTACCCGGCCATAAAGTAGATGAGTGGATTGGCAAAACAAGGCACTCAACGCCCGGCGTGGGATTGATCTCTCCGCCGCCGCATCACGATATTTATTCAATAGAAGATCTGGCGCAATTGATATTTGACCTGAAAAATTCTAATCGCCATGCTCGCATTAATGTAAAGCTGGTTAGTAAGGCGGGCGTAGGCACTATTGCTGCAGGCGTAACAAAGGCTAAAGCCGATGTGGTTTTGATCTCAGGGTTTGATGGTGGTACCGGCGCTTCACCTATTAGTTCCATTCGTCATGCTGGCTTGCCCTGGGAGTTGGGTGTGGCCGAAGCGCAGCAAACACTGGTAAAAAATAAATTACGCGGTCGCGTGGTATTACAAACCGATGGCCAGATACGCAGCGCGCGCGATATTGCCATTGCTACACTGCTGGGTGCAGAAGAATGGGGCGTAGCTACTGCAGCGCTGATTGTAGAAGGCTGCATCATGATGCGCAAATGCCACCTGAATACCTGCCCCGTGGGCGTTGCCACGCAAGACCCCGAACTGAGAAGGCGGTTTAACGGAAAGGTGGAGCATGTGGTAAACTTCTTTAAATTTTTAACGCAGGAATTAAGAGAGCTGATGGCCGAGCTTGGCTTCAGAACTATTGATGAAATGGTGGGCCAGGCAGATGAACTGAAAATGCGCGATGGTATTGACCACTGGAAATACAAAAACCTGGATCTTTCTCAATTACTATACCGTGAAAAAGAAGACGGCACCAGCGTGTATGCCTGTGAAACACAGGATCACCTAATGCAGGACATTCTTGATTGGAAATTATTAGAAGCAGCTCAGCCTGCGCTCGAAAATGGTGAAAAAGTTAAAGCCCGTTTCAGTATTGTCAATACCGATCGTGCAGCGGGCACTGTTCTTTCGCATGAACTTACTAAAAAATACCGCAGCATGGGTTTGCCGGAAGATACTATTCATTTTAAATTGATGGGCACTGCCGGCCAAAGTTTTGGAGCCTTTTGTAATAAGGGCATTACGCTTGAGTTGGAAGGCGATGCCAACGATTATTTCGGTAAAGGATTGAGCGGCGCCAAATTGATTGTGTACCCTGCGAAGAATGCTGGTTTTGTGCCTGAAGAAAACAGTATTATAGGTAATGTGGCTTTTTACGGCGCAACCAGCGGTGAAGCTTACATTCGTGGAAAAGCCGGTGAAAGGTTCGCTGTGCGTAACTCAGGTGCCAGTGTAGTTGTAGAAGGCGTGGGAGATCATGGCTGTGAATATATGACCGGTGGAAAAGTAGTAATACTGGGTGATACAGGCCGCAATTTTGCAGCAGGCATGAGTGGCGGCATTGCTTACATTTATGATGTGAACCAGAAATTTGCTGATAACTGTAATAAAGAAATGGTGGAACTGGATGAACTGGACAATGCCGATCTTTCTTTCCTTCACGATATTGTCAATAATCACTACCAATACACGCAAAGCACAGTAGCTAAATTTTTACTGGATGATTTTGACAACCAGGTAAAGAATTTTGTAAAAGTATTTCCAAGCGATTACAAGAAAATTTTAAAAGCAAAAGAAGAACTTTCGAAAGTGCAGAGCCTGGATGCTGAGCAGGAAAAAAGATTAAATAAATGAAAGTAAAACACTGCAATAAGGAAGCGACAGCACGTGAGTGATGTGCAGGTGTACAAGTGTGCGACGCAACAAAGATGATAGAAATACAAATGCCCGGCAAAAGAATTAGGTACCACCGCCGCTGCGGCATCAAAAAAAAATCGTAACAGTAATAAGAAAATAGTAAATAATCAATGGGTAAACCAACAGGATTTTTAGAATTTATAAGGGCCTATCCGCAGAAAAAATCTGTAGAAGAACGGCTGAAGCATTATAGGGAGTTTGTTGATCTGTTTCCCGAAGAAGAACTGAACCAGCAGGCTGCCAGGTGCATGGATTGCGGCATTCCTTTTTGCCACAGCGGTTGCCCGCTGGGCAATGTCATTCCAGAATTTAATGATGCCATCTACCGAAAAGATTACAGAGAGGCTTACGATATTTTAACCTCTACCAACAATTTTCCGGAGTTTACAGGCCGCATTTGTCCGGCACCTTGCGAAAGCGCCTGCGTATTGGGTATTAACCAGCCGCCTGTAGCTATTGAAGAAATTGAGAAGCATATTATTGAAATTGCTTTTGAAAAAGGATTTGTACAAAGCAAAGCGCCCAACCTGCGCACCGGCAAAAAGGTGGCGGTAATTGGCAGTGGCCCGGCAGGTCTTGCTGCTGCTGCGCAGTTAAACTACGCTGGCCATAGTGTAACCGTGTTTGAACGTGATGAACAACCGGGTGGTTTGCTGCGCTATGGCATTCCTGATTTTAAGCTGGAAAAATGGGTGGTAGACAGGCGCATTGCCGTGATGCAGGAAGAAGGTATTGAATTTAAATGTCATGCCAATGTGGGTGTAAATGTTAATATCAACGACATCCTGCGGCAGTATGATGCCATTGTGCTGGCCGGCGGCAGTACCAGCCCGCGTGATCTGCCAGTTCCTGGCAGAGATTTGAAAGGGGTACATTTTGCAATGAATTTTTTAAAGCAAAATAACAAGCGCGTTGCAGGAAAAGCAGCCTACTACTCAGTAAACGGTGATAAAATTGCAGGCCAGGATATTGAAAGTAACATGCTTTATGAAGAAGTATTGGCAACAGGTAAGAACGTGGTAGTGATAGGTGGCGGCGATACCGGTAGCGACTGTGTGGGTACGAGCAACCGACATGGCGCGGCATCTGTAACACAATTTGAACTATTACCCATGCCGCCAAAGGACCGTACCGATCTGATGCCCTGGCCTACTTACCCCATGCTGTTAAAAACAACCACCAGTCATGAAGAAGGAGCGGAGCGCCATTGGAGCATAGCCACCAAAGAATTTGTAAGCGATGGCACTGGTAATTTAAAAGCATTGAAAATAGTTGATCTTGAGTGGGTAACCCCAGCCCCCGGGCAACCCGCAAAGTTTGCCGAAGTGCCTGGCACTGAAAGAGAAATAACATGTGAACTGGCATTGCTGGCCATGGGATTTGTTCATCCGCAGCATGAAGGAATGCTGGAGCAACTGGGTATAGAATACGACAATCGTGGCAATGTAAGCGCTTCTGAGCGGGATTATAAAACGGGTATTACAAAAGTTTTTGCAGCAGGCGATATGCGTCGCGGGCAAAGCCTGGTAGTTTGGGCCATCAGCGAAGGCCGCGAATGCGCCCGAAGCGTGGATGAATATTTAATGGGGCATTCTTTGCTGGAGAAAAAAGAAGAGTCCCTGTTGATGAGTTTTGAATAAGTAAAGTGTATATACCACGCTCGTTTTATTGTTTCCGGTTAAAAGGTATCCAATAGCGTGACAGTTACTCAGAGCAAAGGAGAAGGACCCTTATCTGATATATAGAAAGAATTAGAAATTCATACAAGCCTCGCAGCAATGCGGGGCTTGTAATTAGTGCTGATGTTTTTTATTTACCTCTAAGCTTGTCACAGAAAAAGGTCGGTCTGCCTTGTTTGCCCCTCTGTTTTTATTGGGATTTTTGCTCATTTGATACACAAGTTCGCCGCCATTTGTAAGCTCGGCATAAGTGAGATAATTCTTCGTGAATGTTTTCCCATTCAGTTTTGAAGAAGTTATGTAATAGTTTTTATCACTATTCCCATTCGCGTTGATCACTAGTTTTTTCCCATTTTCAAAAGAGATAGTGGTCTTTTTAAATAAAGGTGAACCCAAAACATATTGATCTGTTCCGGGACAAACGCTGTAAATACCTAATGCGCTTAGTACATACCACGATGATGTTTGCCCCTGATCTTCATCGCCGGGATAGCCGTCTTCTGTTGCGTTGTACATACGTTTCATTACTGCGCGCGCCCAATACTGAGATTTCCATGGTTGGCCGGCATAGTTGTACAGATACACCATGTGTTGTATGGGCTGGTTGCCATGCGCGTATTGCCCCATATTCATCATCACCATCTCTGTCATTTCATGTATCATATGGCCATAGGTGCCAACATTTACGGTGTTTGGAACCGTAAAAACAGAATCCAGTTTGGCGCAGAACTTTACATCGCCACCCAGCAACCCGATCAAACCATTCACATCATGAAAAACAGACCAAACGTAGTGCCATGCATTGCCTTCAGTAAATGGGCCACCCCATTCATAAGGATCAAAATCTGATTTCCATTTACCTTTTTCATCCTTCCCGTTCATAAAACGATTAGCGGGGTTGTACACATTTTTATAGTTGAACATCTTTGCGCCGAAATCTTTTTCATACTTTTTATTCCCCGTCATTTTTGCAAGATGATAGCCGCAGAAATCATCATAAGCATACTCAAGTGTTTTGGCAGTAGCTTCGCGGTACTTCGGATAGGGGACGTAGCCCAACTCATTGTACTCTTTAAAACCGTCACGGCCGTTTGCAGGTCCCCAGGGTCCTTTATTATTCGCTTCATGATGGTAGGCGTCTAAAGCTTTTTGAGGATCGAAAGTGCGAATTCCTTTTGCCCATGCATCAGCCAATAAAGAAATAGCATGGTTGCCGATCATGCTTCCTTGTTCATTCGGAAAAGACCAGGACGGCAGCCAGCCGCACTGTTCCTGCGCGGCGAGCAATGCCTGCATGTAGCGCCCGTGCTGCGTAGGGTATAGCAAAGCATTCAAAGGAAATTGCGCGCGAAAAGTATCCCAAAAACCAGTGTCTGTGAACATATAACCTTCGTGCACTGTGCCATCATAGGGACTGAAATAATATGGGTTGCCATTTTTATCTATTTCATAAAATTTTCTTGAGAAAAGACTGGCTCTGAAAAAGCAGGAATAAAACGTTGCTTTGTCATCTTCATTATCTCCTTCAACTAATATCTTTGAAAGATGTTCGTTCCATATTTTTTCGGCTTTCTGTTTTGTATCTTCAAGCGTTCTATCAGCTCCTAATTCACGAGACAGGTTAAGTTGCGCCTGCTCTTCACTGATGTAAGATGAAGCGACTTTTGCCTGCACTTTAACTCCCTCTTTAAACTCAACGTACGCGCCGATTCCCTGACCCTCGTCTTCCGTTTTGTCTGATTGAATGGTATTTTTACGATTTTCCCAGGTACCGTGTGAAATAAATGGTTGATCGAACTTGATCACAAAATAGTTTTTCCATCCTTGTTGAAAACCATGACCATTATTTACCCAACCAGTAATCATTCTCTGCGCCAAATGGATTTTTACACCACTGATGCGCGTGTAACCATCCAGCACCAGGAAACTTTTATGGCCTTTGGGAAATGTGAAACGCAGGTGGGCTCCACGCTCTGTCGGGCTTATTTCAGTTATGATGTTGTTATTGAACTGAACCTTATAATAATGCGGCTTTCCAATTTCATTTTCATGTTTAAATTCCAGCGCGCGTTCATCTTCGTTCACACATAAATTATCAATGGTAGGCATGAATGAAAAAACAGCATAGTCGTTAGACCAGGAACTGCATTGATGAGCCTGCTGAAAACCACGAATAGATGTTTTAAAGAACTGATATTTCCAACCATCTCCGTTTTTACCTGTTTGCGGCGTCCACGTATTCATTCCAAACGGCAGTGCAGTTGTTGGATATGTGTTACCGCGTGTGAGTTCATGTTTAGAATTGGTTCCCTGCAACGTGTTTACGTATTTCACGAGATCGTTGGATTGGGCAATAGATAAAAACGGAATAAATAATACTAGCGAAATAAATTTCATTTTCATTAAAGCAAGAAATAGGTTTAAACAGTTACACAATGCTACCTGCCGGCCTGGCAAGATACAATGATCAATAAGCATAGTTATAAAGATAAAGAATTCATTGTTTCTTTCACCTTCAGCACAGCCATTTTAGCTGAAGACGTTAAATAAACTTTTGAAAACAAGTTCTCGGCTTCTTCTCTATTATTTTTTATTGAGCTTATCATCAAAAACTTTCATCCAATAAGCCCCTAATACGCTTCTTGCCTGGAAGCCTTCTTTCTTTCCATTAGTAGTTTCGTGCCAGTCGCCAAAAGGTTTTCTATCCGGCGTTTCGGTGGCAAAAGTATAAATAGGATCAATCAGTGCGTGAAAATCGTCTGGGTTGCCAGTTAAGCAAGCTGTCCAGGAAATCCAGTCACTTTTTGTATAGGTTCTTCGATTGTCTAATGGCAATCCAAAATAATTTTGTTTGGTACGATAAAATTTCAATTCTGTAGCCGCAATAGATTTTGGAAAAATATTATAATCCAAAATCCGATCCCAGACCATATTGTATTTTTGGCTCCAGGTGCCAGGGGTTTCAAATGCAAGTGAGTAGTGATCGCCGTCCTTAGCCAATTCCATCCATTTGGGAACCATTGAGACTGCTATATTGTGGTATTTATTGTATACATCATTTTTGCCCAGCATTTTTGCAGTTTGCGCGTAGCCTTCTATTGCCATGATGGCCTTTAAAGACAGGTTTGCATTGCGCGCAAGGTGCCCGGCAAAGTCATCAGTACATAATTGATTTCCTGGGTCAAAACCTTCTTTGACCAGATAGTCGGTCCATATTGTCAATGTCTCCCAATGTTTCGCAGCATATTTCGCATTCCCTTCCGCCTTTGCAATTGCGGCTGCCAAAATAACCATGTTGCCAGCTTCCTCAACGGGCATATCTTCACCATAAACCTGTCCGTTTGCGATAGGATAGGTGCCAATATCATGTGCTGCATAAGGTTTGTTCCATTTGCCGCTTTCGCTGTAATAGAAGATACCGTTCATCATACCTTTCTGCAGTTCTGGGTTGTAAACGAGAAACAGCGGCGCTGACGGGTAGGTAAGATCAACCGTATTAATACAACCGTTGCTGAAATTTTCCTTAGACAGCCACAACACATCGCCTTGCGGACTGCGCACCAGTTTATGTGCAGAAATCACCTGCCTGTAAACCATTTCGCAAAGTTTTGCGTATTTGTCGCCGCCGGCTTTGAAGGCATCATTATAAATCCTTTTGTCAAGATCATTACATCTTTTTAATGTGGTTGAGTAATCTGCATTTGCCTGTTGCAGCAATTGCTCAATGGTTGTATTGTTGTCCTTGTTCCACCAGGGACGAAGATTGATACCGAAGTACTGGATAGACCAGATATCATCATAACCCAGTAAGATTTTAGCAGCTGAAGATTTCGCATTACCCAGGTTCAACACTGTTGCTAAAGCTAGTTGCTTGCCTGTAACTCTTGCAGCACTTGCTTTTCTGCCGGATCTGAATGCGCTTAGCACTTCATTGTCAGACCTTGAGATATATTGGCTGGTGTTTGTGCCCTGCTGAGCAGCCACATGCAGGTACCCCCAATCGATGCGTAGGTCGTCTCCTTTTTTAGCTAGAATGGGTTGTGTTGTAGTTCCTACTTTTAATACAGAAAGGCCTCCGGCATTGTATTTTGAAGCAACCACTTCCTGAGATGGAAGGTTTGTAGCGAGGTTTGATGATGTGTTCAATAATACTTCTACTTTATGTGCACGTCCATCATTTGATGTGCTGTTAAACGTGATGTATGATATTGGGCGTGCCATCAGATCAATGTCATCGATAATCAACGGAGAAGAGAAAGTAACTTTGAAATCTACAGGACCACAGGTAAAATCATAAATAGTTTGTGTGGCTTTGAATTGAAGACTTTTTTGAACAGCAGTTGCGATCGGTCCCGCTTCAGATTTCTTTTCTTTTACCAGCCCAAAATCCAGGTGGCGCCCACCGGCACTATTCCTGATGTGGATAGCAATCACATTCTTTCCTTTTTTTAAAATGTTTGATGCGCTCTCAATGGGTACATAAATGTATTTATGATACCAGCCTGTATGGGAATAAATTTGTGTTCCATTTAAATACACGTCAATATTATCATCGTGGTCAATTTTTAAATTGACGCCTTTCATGTTATTATCAACTACGGTAAACTCTCTTCTAACCCAAAGGTCATCAGAATTCCAAAGCGTGTTGAATTTGGGTTTTTCATCACCAAAAGGTGCTTTGCCTGCCCGCCATCCTTTAGGGTTATAGCTGATCGCTGTCCAATCACCCACCGGTTTTTTACTGGTGTAAAGCGCCGTGTAAGTTGCTTCGTCATTAGCGGGTAATAATCGATCAAATGTTTTGGTTTCATTGCCTAAAAACCTGTAAACCTTACCATCAACTTTTATATAACCGGCTATTGATTGTTCTGAACCAGTCCAATGGCGTGTTGTTGATGCTGAAAGGTCATCAGTAAAAGACCAGATACTAAAATAAGGGTCGTGCGTGATGAGGGGAAAGGCCGGGGCAACTTGCTTTTGCGTAAAAGCCATTAATGGCAATGCGCAAATTACCAAACAAATTGTAAGTAAGCGTTGAAAAAAAGTCATGATAACATTATTGTTGAGGTTAAAAAATTCATTCGCAGGCATGGCCAGTAAAATTATGGATTGCTTATGCAGGTAAGTATTGATATCGTATCAAAAAGTTGACAGATCGTATCAAATATTTTGTTGCATCAACTTTTATTTTATACATAAAAGTCTGGGTATAAACAATACCCAGATTTAATAATAGGATACGGATGCGTAACGTAAATTATGTGATCTAATATTGGGTTCCTGTAATTTTCTTTCCGTACAAACTTTAACTATTCCAATATCACTTGCTGGTCTTCTTCAGGTACTTGAATATTTCTGACTTTTTCAAGCGTCATAGGGCCGGCATAACGATATTTTATCGGATACACCGGGTTAGTCATATCACTATACCAATATTGAAGATTCATAGTCAGGTAAGTTTTTTCAAGATAAGGCTGCACTTCATCCATTCTTTTGCTGATGGTGTACTGACCGCTTTGCTGAGAGAAACCTATTGAGGGATCGGGAGCCGTAAGGGTTACGGTGCTATCTGCATTAAACCTGGCCATAACTTTGTATTTTGCCCGGTCGTATGCGTCTTCATCAACTACGCCTGCAAAAAAGAATACCGTACGCTCATCTACTACCCATGCTGTTCGAACTTGAGTTGTTAGTGCAGTTTGGTTATTTTGCGGAATATCCCGGTTCCACACCAGGCCAGATACAGAATACCTCCCCGAAAAATCATTAAATGGTATAATTTGCATCAAAGATTTTTTAAACCATCTTCTTGTAGAAACATTGTTTTTTGAAGTAGATACGATCTTAATAGGCAGAATATATTTGTTGATCATATCCAGTCCTTCCAACTTAAGTTCAAGGTCGAAATATCCCTGTGTTGATCCTGCCGGAATGGTGGTGGTCATCGATTTGAATGAGTAATTCGCTTCCGACAATTCCCGGAAATACAAGTCTTCTCTTAAACGAAATCTTTCGAAATTTAGCGTCTGCAGCGTATCCTTGTCTATTTCTATTGTCACCTGTAAATCATCACTATTGATTGTGTTACCACTAACCACAACTGGTACCTTAATACGAACCACGCCACCTTCGCTTGTATATTTAGCGTACACATTTACCACACCGCTCTTAACAAAAGATACCTCCTGCTTGTATAATTCTTCTGTCCACTCCTTGTTGCAAGCTGAGATTAGAACAGTGATTAATAAGACATATAATAAATATAATTGTTTCATATAAAAATTTTTTTTAGAATGGAGTTGTCCAGCCGGGGTTTTGGGTTAATCGTTTGTTTTTTCTTAACTCATCGTGAGAAATGGGCCACAGGTACATTTTTTTAACAAAGATTGTTGGAATGGAAGAGATGATTACTGGCGTATGAAACAGGTCTCTCTGCGCCTCATTCATGTCCATATTGCATCCCATAAATGGCATTGATTCTTCTAAGGGAGCATCTTTCCACCGCCTTAAATCGTAGTAGCGATGATTCTCGCCCATCAATTCTATTTGTCTTTCTCTTTTCAAAGATTTTCTGAACTGTTCTTTCGATCCATATGTTGCATCATCAAAATCAGGCAGCCCGGCTCTGATACGTACCTGACTCATAGCCTTACTCATTTCCTGAATGTTTCTGGAAACTGTATGCGAGCTTTGGCCCGTATAGTCAGGAATATTGTATGATCCTCCTAATTCGTTCAGGGCTTCTGCGTAAATCAACAGTACTTCTGCATATCTGATAGCCGGCTCAATTTTTGGCACTACATAAGACCCTTGTAACGAAGGGCTGTGCGAGTCGATAGGATTTATAAATTTTTTGATGCCGATGCCGGTTCTGATATGAAACTGGGGGGTAGCAGGAGATTTGCCATCAGGCAATCCGCGATAATAAAATATTTGTTTTTCTCTTTCTCTGGTATCTAATACGCTAAGGCGATGCCAAATACTTCCGTTATAAGCAACCGATGCATAAAAACGTGGCTCACGATTGGCATATTGAAGCGAAACTCCCGATGGCAATGGCAAATAATCTCTATTATTAGTAGTGTAGCCAGACACTCTTGGGTTCAAAGGCGCATCAGTAGCATCATTCATGTAATAGGCGTCGCACATTTTTTGGGTAATGCCATGCGCATTCCAGCCGCCCATTGAAAGTGGTGTTTGATGGAGTGCCAGAGCCACAATTCCTTCACCGCTTAATTCTGTCACTCTTGAAAAAATTAATTCCGGATTATCAGAAAAAGTAAGCGCACCATTAAACAACTGGCGGTACGACTCAAATGGATCTATATTCTTCCACCCATTTGGATAATCTGAATTAGAATATTTTGCATTGAACGGAGGGGGTATTGTTTTGGGTTGCGAAGGCCCCTGATCTGTTGCATTGAATGGTGCAGTAAAAAGTTTGTACGCGTTCAGATCAATGACATCCTTTGCTGCGGCCGCCGCCCTTGCCCATTTTTCTTCATTATAAGTTTGCGAAATCAATTGTCTTCCTTTATCATCAATAATATCAGCAAAATCAGGATTACCATTAAACTCTGGGCTTGCGGCGTACAAATACACTTTCGCACGGGCAGCTAATGCAGCACCTTTTGTAGGCCTCACTTTGTCGCGGTTGGTACGGGTCATTGGCAGGTCCTTAGCTGCTGACGCAAGTTCTACTGTTATAAAATCAACACATTCATCATAACTGTTTCGGGGTAAAGCAATGTTCTGATAGTCCTGAGTGTAATCGATTCCTTTTTCAGGCATCAACGGTACGGGACCGTATTTTCTTATCAATAGCCAATAGTAATAAGCTCTCAGAAACCTTGCCTGTGCCTTTGTATCAGCTATCTCGTCAGTTGTCATCTGGCGATTTTTATCGATATTATCGATATATACCGAAGCCTTGCGAATGCCCTGATAACAAGAGGCCCATGAGCCCTGAATCACGTTTTCATCGTATTCTCCGTTTTTGTAAAGCTTGATGCTTCTCCAATCGTAAATATCTCCTCTGTCACCAAAGAACATATCATCAGATATCATGTTGAATGGAGTTTGCCCTTTGCTTGCAACATCAACATTTTCACCTCTTAAGTGGGTGTATGTATCGGCAAGCCACTGTTCAGCGTAGTCCTTTCTTGCAAATACCGTATCAATATTTTGCCGGTCTTTAAAAAAATGCTCCATATCCATATACTTGCGGCAAGAAACGAAAGACAAGGAAATTGAGAATAGAGCAAGCAGGAATAAAATATATTTTTTCATTTATCTCATTTTTATTTTTAAAAGTTGAGTGTTAAACCGGCTGTAAGGGTCCTCGGCAAAGGATATCTGGTGCCATCACTCGCTGCGAGTTCCGGATCCCAAACTTTCACTTTGTCCCAAACCTTCAGATTATAAGCCAACAAATAAATTCTCGAATTGGTAATTCGTAATTTATTCGTAATACGGTTGGGAATGGTATAACCTAATTCAAGGGTTTTAAAACGCAGGTATGAGCCGTCTCTCATCCAAAAAGTTGAAGCCCTGTAATTATTTGAATTTCCGCCATAACTAAGGCGCGGATATATTGCAGCAGGATTTTCAGTTGAGGGGTCGCCTGAAATATCTCTTGAAATCCACCTTGCTCCCTGGCCCACCACTTGTGTGAGAATATTGCCCCATTCACCCTGAACAAACGGATAAACAGTTGGTCCATTGAGGAAGTAGGTTGATTGCCCTGCTCCCTGAAACAGTACATTCACATCGATCCCTTTCCAACGAACAGAGCCGCCGAAACCGTATTCAAGCGCCGGCCTCCAGCTTGCACCAATAGGAACGATATCTTCATCGTTAACAATACCGTCACCGTTCACATCCTTGTACTTTATGTCGCCCGGCATGTAAGCACCATAAGTTTGCCTAGGGCTGTTTCTTATCTCTTCATAATCTTTGAACAGCCCTAAAGAAACCAGTCCGCGGGTTTGGTCCACACGAAAACCCTGATCCATAGTATAATAGTATGGAGTGTATTGTTCATCTCTTTCAAGAATTTTGTTTTTGTAATAGGTAATATTGCCTCGTAGACGCACATCCCATTGTTTGAAATTCTTATGCAATCCTAAGCGGCCATCAAAGCCACGGTTGTCCATTTTGCCAACGTTCGCCCAGGGCGCGCTGGTAACACCCACTATGGCAGGCAACTCGTCTCTTCGCATATAAATATTCCTACGGGTTTCCTGAAAAAGATCAAAATTCAATTCAACAAGATCACGCAAGATGTTAATATCAAAACCCAGATTTTGTTTTCTGGCGATCTCCCATGTAAGCTGATCAGAAGCGACCTGACTGTAATACAAGCCCGGATAGATATTTGGATTTCCAGGCTCACCAAAATTGAAAGTTCCGCCACTTGCTATTGTACTTAAATATGCAAATCTTCCCACACTCCTGTCTTCTCCCACCTCACCAATTGAGTATCTTATTTTAAACATGTCTAACCAGGGCATATTTTGATTGACGAATTTCTCCTGCGCAATATTCCAACCTACAGCTACAGCGGGGAAGAAACCAAATTGCCTGCCTTTCTTGAATGCTTCGGAGCCGGTGTATCCGAAATTAAACTCCATCAGATACTTTCCGGAATAGTTGTACATAGTGCGACCCGATAACGATAAGTTGCGTTGTGGTAAACCCGTGATGATATCTGTCCCTAAATTTTGTGTATAACGAAATTCGCGTGCGAAAGACTTTAGCAAACCTTCTACATTGTGTTTGCTAAAACTGCGCGCATACCCCAACTCGAGTTCAGCATGATAAACCCTTTCTCCTGCCGAGCTACTTTCCTGATGCATTAAAGATTCACTGGAAATACGGTGCATAATGAGGTTCCCATTTCTATCCCTTCTTCTTTCTACATTGTATTGTTCCGGCCATTTCATCCGGTTGATGTCGTTTAGGCTATTAGCATCATAAGCAAGTCTTCCAGATGCTCTCAGGCCTTTGGTGATACCATCCAGGCGCTGGTTAATAGTAACGTTCGTTTCTGCTTTGTTTTGCCAGTGTTCCCTATAGCCCGTTTGCGTTGCCAATACCCACGGGTTGGTTTGATTACCGGTACCGTGGGCAGGAACCAGGCCATTGGAATACATGAAAGGGATTGAAACTGGCGACTGCCCGATTAGCGAATACCAGATGTTGAGATTATTTAACCCCGGAAAATTCTGTTTTTCAAGAAAACCTGATACGCCCAATGCCAGTGTAGTTGTTTTGGTCACATCCATATCGTAATTAATACGATAATTCCATCTTGACATGTGAGCGTTTGTTTTATAATCGCTGAGCGCTTTGTCAGATTTATACATACCTCCTTCATCTACATAACTTGCAGAAACAAAATAGCGTGCAATTGATGCTCCACCGGATAAGTTGATGGCAGCACGGTAAATATTAGCACCTTTTCTTAACATCTTCTCCTGCCAGTTTACGTTCGGGTATAAATCAGGGTCTAAACCATACTTGAATATATCCAACTCATCGGGCGTATAAATTGCTTCTAAGTTTCGGGTCATCCTCGCTTCATTTACCAGTTGTGCATACTGATAGCCATCTACAAATTCTGGTGTACGAGTACGGGTGAGGTAGCCATACTCCGCTTTACCATTCACTTTTACTTTTTCAACACGACCTTTTTTAGTAGTGATCAAGATCACGCCATTTGCGCCTCTTGAACCATAAATAGCCGTGGCAGACGCATCTTTTAAAACAGAGAACGACTGAATATCTTCAATATTTATTTCGTTGAAAGGCCTTTCAAAGCCATCTACCAACACAAGCGCTGACTGGTTTGCGCCAAATGTGGATATACCGCGGATCCAGAACTCAGAATGGTTATTACCCGGTTCACCCGATCGTTGCATAGCAATAATTCCTGGCACGTTGCCGGCTAAGCCGTTGGTAATATTTGCCGTGGGAGTACGTATTTCATCCACATTTACAGATGTGATGGCTCCCAAAACTGTAGGCTTTTTTTGTATGCCGGCTGCGGTCACAACAACCTGGTCTAAAACACTGGAGTCTGCAGGCAATAATACCACGTTAAGGAGGCTTCTTGCGCCCAATTTAATTTCCTGGGTCTTATAACCAATGTAAGAAAAGATCAAAGTGTTGTAAGGCTCTGTAGTAATGGTGTATTGGCCCACTTCATTAGTAATTGAGCCTCCTACTTTGTCTTTAATCGCCACACTTACGCCAACGAGTAAGTTGTTCGATTGATCTGTTACAGTGCCGGTAACCTTAATGTTTTCCTGTCCATAAGTTTGAAGAATCCCACAAATCATAAGCAGAAAGAGAATAATAAATTTGTTCATGTTTTTGGTTTGAGATTATTCGGTAGTTATTTTTCTGATGCGCCTGTTTTTCATATCTGCGATATAAAAGGTTCCGGTTTGTTTGTCGTATACTATACCGTGCGGTTGATCAAATTGGGCGTCGCGAAGAAGGCCATCGGTATATCCCCAGTTGCGGGGCCGACCGGCAAAAGTGGTCACAATCCCTTCAGGCGTAATTTTTCGGATGCACTGATTAAATACATCACATAGATAAAAATTATCAAACTCATCAAATGCTCCCTGATGTGGCTGATCGAATTTTGCACCTGCGCCTACACCATCCTGATGGCCTGCGCTATTTATTTGCCCAGCAAAAAATACAGGGGCATCCAACTTTTGCGTTTCCCGGTTATACCGCGCCTTCAGTAAATAGTGTTTATTTTTAGAAACCATATAGGCAAAATCGCCGCTGGGCGCGAACTGAATATTGAATTCCCAATTGTTATCACCCACCCTGTAAAGCTCTGTAGATGTTCTGACCGAGCGATTCCATTTAAAAACCTGTCCATTGGCATAGGAGTTAAAGAAAAAGTCTCCTGTTTGCGGTTGCGCATCTCCGCCATTGCACTGCTTGCTAAAAATTAGAGAACTCCATCGGGAAAAATTATCAGCTTTAGTTGCTACTACTGTTGCAAGTCCGTCCCAGTTGCCCTGGTCATTTGTTAAATACAAGGTATCAAAAGTGGGATTGAAAGTAGCTGTACGGGGCCTGTCCCAGCCATTACCTGTCCTGAACTTTGTGGTTACGGTTGTTAGAGCTGAGTCGATCATTCGCAGCCCTCTATACTCTTCAAGAAGATAAATATTTTTGTGCTCGTCAAATTCAAGCCAATAGGGTTCTTCGAACTGTGCTTTGTCTATCGGTCCGTCAACAATTGCTGTTCTTCCATCCTTATCTGTGAAGCCGGCTACCGTGCTTACAGAGGGCCTGAAGAAATATTTAAAATCTGTTTCCGAGATAATTTCCTTAGATGTTGTACCATTCGATAGTACTACCCTTACTTTTCCGGTACCTGCCCTTGATGGAACTAGTGCATATATTGCGCTACCATTAGTACCCACCACAGGTGCTTCTTTCTCGTTCACATACACTTTTATCATTTTTGGATCGGTTCCGAAATTGTTTCCATAGATGATCATTTGTGTACTTACACCGCCACTATCGGGCGTAAAATCCCGTATAACAACAGGTGCATTCGGGTCGAATGGCACGCCTACTGTTACGTCGTCTCCCGTTATATCCCTTTCGCAGGAGACTATGGAAAATACCAGTACAAGTAAGGCAACCAAAAATTTAAAAGATCTCAAAACAGAACTTTTCATAATTATTGATTTAAATTTTATTTTTAAAGAAATCAGAAACAACTGAACGATGAACGATCTGGAACATGGGGTGAAATATTAGGCAAGGTGCAATCTTCTATAAGCAAACTTTCACAACATTTAAATACTTCAGCATATATTCTGTGATACAATTCGTTAACACAAAGTTAACATGGGTCAATTTTTAAGACCTTCCATATTGTTTCAAAAAACCGACAAATCGTCTCATTTTATACAATATATTTACAGCCCAAATGATTGCGAAAGCTTTACTTTATTTTGCTTGTTTATTATTTTTTTGCCTGCAATGTTTTGCTCAGCCTTATTATTTTAAAAAGTTTGAGGCTGAGGATGGTATCTCAAATAACTCGGTTATTAATGCATTACAGGACAAAAAAGGGTTTCTATGGTTCGGAACGCCTGATGGCTTAAACCGTTATGACGGAAGGAATTTCAAAATTTTTAAAAATTACGGCAGACCTGGAGACCTTCAAAGTAATGCAATATATTACCTGCACGAAGATCAAAAAGGAACGTTGTGGGTAGGCACTGAAAAAGGATTGTTTCGTTACGACGAAAATCTCCGCCAATTTCAATTGATCGGTTTCACGAGAAACAAAACCATTCGCGCCATACAAAGCGATGCCAATGGCGGATTATGGATAGCCGAAGCGAGCGGTATTTATATATACCATCATGCTAATAATTCTATTGGATTTTATCCCTACAGTTTTCTACGCGGAGCTACTTCTTTAGCCAAAAGTAAAGATGGGTTAATATGGATCGGTTGCAGGAGTGCAAAACTTGCATCTTATAACTTAAAGTCTAATACATTTAAAATCTACGACATTAAGATTGAAAATAGTTTATCTACAATTGAAAAAATATTGCCGGTTAATGATGAAAGTATTTTTGTCGGGACCTCATCACACGGTTTGAAAATCTTAAACAGAAAAACAAACCATTTTTACAACGCTAACATCTTCCCCCCAAACAAAATATTCATTCATGACATCCTGCAGTACAAGCCTGCAGAGTTTTGGATTGCCACTGAGACTGGCTTATACATATACAATCATAACACCAAAACAACTGTTGCGCTTACTAAAGACCGGATGGATCCGTATTCAATTTCCGACAATGCTGTGTACAGTTTATGCAAAGACCAGGAAGGTGGGGTATGGGTAGGTACTTATTTTGGAGGGCTTAATTACTATTCTAATCCACAGTTTTTAATTAAAAAAAGCTTTCCTGCAATAGGCAAAAATTCTATCGCGGGAAACGTTGTGAGAACCATCACTCAGGATCGGCACAAAAACATTTGGATTGGTACCGAAGACGCTGGGGTATCTAAATTTAATATAAATACAAACCAATTTGAAGATCCGTTACCAATTCGTTCTCAATTACCTTCCACCAATGTTCATGGCCTGCTCACCGATGGCGATGAATTGTATGTGGGAACGTTCGAGCATGGGCTATACATTTTTAATTATGCGACAGGAGCATTAAAAGGACATTATTATGCCACGAGTATATCATCATTAAAAAGCAATTATATTAACACAATCCTGAAAAGAAATGAAAACGAAATATTATTAGGCACCTCAAACGGTTTATACTCTTTCGATAAACAACACAACAATTTAAAAGAGATTAAAACCATACCGCTTAATAAATTTGTTTCTGCGATAACTATTGATTCGAGTAAAAATATTTGGTTAGGATTTCATACTGAAGGGGTTCTTTTTATTGACAGCAATAATAATGTTAAACAGTTGACGATAAGATCTACTGGTACAAATAAAAATCTTTTGAAGGAAACACGTATACTGAATTTCTATTTTGATAATTTAAATAACTTATGGATATGTACAGAAAATGGTTTGTACAAAGTGAACATTAAAGGTGGCCAGGTTAAACAGTACAATCACAATTCAGGATTCCCTTCAAATATTATATATGCAATTGTTCAGGACAAATTGAAAAACTATTGGACAACAACATCCAAAGGGCTTGTACGAATAGATTATAACAATGGAGATGTCAAGATATTTAGAAAAAGCGACGGGTTGCTTGCAGAACAATTCAATCACCATTCTTCGTTTGTTGATGATAGTGGAAATATTTACTTTGGAAGTTTGAAAGGCATCATCAAATTTAATCCGGTCGATTATCGGAAAAGCAATTTTATTGCACCAATTTACGCAGATGAAATAAGGCTGCTCTCGCAAAGCAAACGTGCTATTATTGAGCAGGAGAAAAACCAGCGTTCACTTGCAAGCGAGAACAAAATTGTATTACCATCTGCGCAAGCATCATTTAACGTCAGCTTTTCTGTACTAAGCTTTAAATCACCCGACAATATTTATTTTGCGTATAAACTTGAGCCTGCAGATAAAACCTGGAACCAACTGGGGAAAACAAACCAGATAAGCTTTACTAACCTCCCGCCTGGCGATTATCGCCTCAAAATAAAATCGACCAATAGTAGCGGGCTATGGCTTTCAAACGAGAAAGTTGTTGAAGTCATTATTACGCCTCCGTTGTGGCAATCTAAGCCGGCGTATTTTATATACATGCTTCTTTTCATATGCATGGTCGCAATTATTACTTCTTATATCATTCACAGAAACAAAAGAAAGCATGCTGCAAAAATGCAGGCGTTTGCCATTAAAAAAGAGAAAGAACTTTATGAGGCTAAAATTGATTTTTATACAAATGTGGCGCATGAAATTAAAACCCCGCTGTCATTAATAAAGGCTCCTCTTGAGAAAATACGCCAGCATACGCAGCCCGGTCCTGTTGTCTCAAAATATATGGATATTGTGAATAAAAATACAAACAGACTGCTTGAGTTGTCGGGGCAGTTACTTGATCTCCGAAAATTCGAATCAGAAAACTACCATGTGAATTTTGATAAATTGGACATCTTCACTTTAACAAAGGACATATTCGACAATTTTCAAAACTACGCTGATGATAGAAATATTGCTTACAGGTTTAATTGTGTAGGAAACCCTATTTATATTCACGCTGATGAAGAAGCTGTCAAAAAGATTGTGAGTAACTTACTGGAAAATGCTATAAAATATTCAGATGGAATGGCAGAAATAAGTATCATAAAATCAAAAAAAGGTCAGGTAGAAATTTTTTTTGTGAATGATGGTAATCTGATACCTGAGGAGGAACAACTTAAAATATTTGAGCCATTTTACCGTTCAAGGGTTAATAGCAGGGTCCAAGGTTCCGGGGTGGGCCTATCATTAGCTAAGTCACTGGCTAACTTAAATAATGGAGACATCGTTTATAGAACAGACAACAAGAAAAATATATTTATATTTAGCGTACCTGAAAATTGAAATTAAAATGAATAAGATGCTTGCTGAGACTATCATGATTGTTGATGATAGTGAAGATATATTGGAATTCCTTTCACTTGATCTCGGGGAAACCTATAATGTGCTTACAGCAGAAGATGGTAGAATGGCTCTTGAAATGTTGAAGAAAGAAACCGTGAGTCTCGTTATAAGTGATGTGATGATGCCGGTGATGGATGGCTTTGAACTTTGTGAAAAGATTAAATCAGAAGTTGAATTCAGCCATATTCCTGTAATCCTGCTTACTGCGAAAAATACGATACAGTCCAAAATAGAGGGACTCCACTCCGGTGCCGATGTGTATATTGAAAAACCTTTCTCCATTGAATACCTTACTGCTCAAATAGAAAGCATGCTGAAGAACAGGAACAAAGTGAAAGAGTATTTTGCAAACTCTCCCCTTGCAAGCATTAGTAGCATAGCTCATTCAAAAAAGGATGTTGAATTTGTTGAAAACCTTGGCCGTTATATTAATGAGAATATTACAAATGAAGATCTTGATGTGGACCTGATTGCGAGATATCTCAATGTAAGCAGGCCTACTTTATATAGAAAAATAGGTTCTGTAACCGATATGTCTCCAAACGAAATGATAAACCTGACACGTTTAAAGAAAGCCGCAGCACTGTTACAGGAAGGCTATCGCGTAAGTGAGGTATATCATATGGTCGGGTTCAACACTCCAACACAATTTGGCCGTAACTTTCAAAAACAGTTTAACATCACGCCGTCTGAATTCATAAAAAAATCAGCTACCTGACTGGTTCGCATTTTTTTTGAGCGGCGAGCGTTTGCTGACAAGGAATATGCTGATGAGATTACGATGAGGCGGAAGTTGAGATGAGCACTAATGCTGCTACTGCAGAAATAGGTGCTTCCTTTAAAAAACAGGCGCTATACTTACCAATAGCGCCTGTTTTTTTATAATGCAATTAAATTACTTTATTCTTCCCCAAACCTCGTATAACGGTTCGCCACGTGAGTTATTGCCAGAATGGTGCCAATTTCCATCTTTCAATTCAGCATTAAATGTTAGCGATGCACCCACACGACTGTTGTCGCGGCTGAAGAATTCAATGTTTTCAGTGTACTTTCCATCTTTAAAAGTGTAATTGCCACCTCCTGTACCAAAGAATTCTCCAGTTTCCACATTCACGGCTGCCCATTGAAAGCGTGAGGCTGTTAGCAGCTTATAAGTACGCCTTGCGCGTAAGGGCGTTACCTCGCTAAACTTATCGCCATCTTTTCTTTGTAAAAAACGCCAGTTACCTGTAAGGTTATCCCTGCCCTGATCTACCAATCGCCAGGTTTCAGTTTTGCCGGTGATGTTGGAAGTAACCGAAGCGGTTTTAGCATCCCATAAATACTCAACCGTTTTGCCTACCTGGCTTTTATCGGCGGTGTTGAATTCTACGGTAAGCACTAATTTTTTACCCAATAACCTTGCCTTGCCCCCGAATGTGCTGATGAATTTTTTATCTGCCTTATCAAAATGGGTAACCATCAAATAATTATCCGCAGCAATCAGGCTATATTCTTCGGTGCCGTTTACAGTTTTCCAGGCACCGCTAAGGCCGCGTTGCAGTGGCTTTGCTGCAATGAAAAGAGTTGATACCACTGCTGCCAGCAAAATAATAGGTAAAGATTTGTTCATAGTAACAAGTTTAAATCAAAAAAATTCAACGTTATACAGAAGGCGTCTCAGTCAATATAGCTTCAATCCGCTGAAGCTCTTCTTTTTCAAAACTAATATTGTTAAGGCATTTTAAATTATCGAGCAATTGCGCGGCGCTGCTTGCGCCAACCAATACCGAGGTAATTCTTTCATCTTTTAATATCCAGGCCAGTGCCATTTGGGCAAGTGATTGTTTTCTTTCTTTTGCTATAACGTTCAGTTGCATTATTTGTTTTACACGATTGGGCGTAATGGCATCCTTTTGTAAGAAACCGTGCTTTTTTGCAGCTCTTGAATTTCTGGGAATACCTTTTAAATATTTATCAGTAAGCAATCCCTGGGCAAGGGGGGAAAAAGCGATACAACCCACACCCGCTTTTTCAAGCACATCCAGCAGGCCGTCTTCCACCCAGCGTTCATACATAGAGTATTTGGGTTGATGAATGAGGCAAGGGGTTCCCAGTTGTTTTAAAATTTTAAATGCATTAGCTGCTTTTTTAGCCGGATAGTTTGAAATACCCACATAAAGCGCTTTACCCTGTTGCACAATATGGTGCAAAGCCGTCATGGATTCTTCGAGCGGTGTATCGGGATCAGGACGGTGGTGATAAAAAATGTCTACATAATCCATCTTTAACCTTTGCAGGCTTTGGTCAAGACTGGAGAGAATGTATTTTCGGGAACCCCAGTCGCCGTAAGGACCGGGCCACATCAAATAACCTGCTTTAGATGAAATGATCAATTCATCGCGGTGGCTTTTAAAATCTTTGTGAAGTATTTTTCCAAAATTTATTTCAGCGCTGCCGGGCGGTGGTCCGTAATTATTGGCAAGGTCAAAATGAGTGATTCCATTATCAAAAGCCGTGTGTAATGTTTTACGATATGTATCTGCATCATCCACATCTCCAAAGTTGTGCCACAGACCTAATGAAACAGCGGGTAATAATAAACCTGATTTGCCACACCGGCGGTATTGCATGTTAGCGTACCTGTTGTCAGAAAAAACCATATGTGTATTTGTTTACA
This sequence comes from Bacteroidota bacterium, assembly GCA_023423285.1. Lineage (GTDB taxonomy): Bacteria > Bacteroidota > Bacteroidia > Chitinophagales > Chitinophagaceae > Niabella. The sequence goes on along the minus strand of JAFAFV010000048.1, from coordinate 18,621 downwards.
AATTACGGTTTCTATTTAAGATTGTCTAACACACGGTACATTTTTCTTACCAAGGTAAACTGGCTGCCGCTGTAATTATTCACTAAAAATGAAAATATATATTCTTTACCGTCTTTACTTTTTTGATATCCTGTAAAACCTTTTACGCGGTTAATAGTACCGCTTTTCATCTTCATGTCATTGTAAAGGGGGAATCCTTCATAATATTCTTTAAACCAGGGTTTTGTTTTTGCATATTGCAGAACGGTTACCTGAGAGTGGGCAGTGTTTCTGTTTTGCGGAGAAAGCCCTGAGCCGTCATAAATGCGCAATTCATCAGGATCTATGCCGCGGCTTTTCCAGTGATCTTTTAATATTTGAATACCGTCTTCAGTTGAAGCCTTTCCATTTTTTTCAAGCGCCAGCGTTTTTACAAAAGCCTCGCCATACAAGTTGATGCTTCTTCTTAAAAACCAGTAAGACAACGATGACATTTTTGGTGAATGATTGGTGTAAACCCATTCAATATTTTGTAAGGGTTGCCGCACCATTTCCCAGTTTGCTGACGAAAAAGTAATGGAGTTTTTTAAGTAATTCATCACTGTTTTTGCAAACTGATTGGCAGGGTCGTATATGGAACCTGATATTACAAATTCATTTTGACCGGCCGGAATGGTGCCGGTTAAAATACCGTTTTTATTGCCCATGGATGGAAGGTACAGATAACTATTATCGCCCGTGTTTTTGGCAGCAGCAGTGGCTTTAGAAACAATGGTATAATCATACAGGTGAGGGATTGTTCTTACGATAGAAACTTTATCTCCTATATTGTTCCCGGATTTCAGTACCACGTCAAATTGGTTTTCGCGCCAGTTAAGCGCTTGAGAACCTGCGCCGTAATAGTTTCCCACGTCCTGCCATATCCAGCCATCAGGTATGGTTTCATCATCCCACCGCGAAGCATTGATGATCACAGAAGATAATTTGGTAATGCCTTTTGCGGTTAGCGCGGCTTTCAGTCTGCTCAAAAAGGCAAGATCCTTTGTTTCTTCCCAGCGCCAGCTACCCAGCGCAGGGTCGCCGGAAGGATCAATGTAAAGGCTTTTGCCATTAGGCGTGGATACAATGCCAAACCTTGTATTGTATGTGTAAGAAGGGCCGGCCACATCCAGCAATGTGGCGGCTGTAATTATCTTTTGAGTGGATGCCGGTGCAAGACCCACGGTGCTGTTCTGGTCAAAAACAGTTTCACCGGTGGCTGCATCAATGATGTACAAAGCGCTGATGGCATATTTCAATTGGCTGTCATTATTAAAACTGTTCATAGCAGTTTTAATTTTTTGAGAAACCTGAGCGTTAGCTAAAAACATTACGCACGCCATTACAGCCGATAAATGTATTTTCTTCACCTGATAAAATCTTTTGTTAGGTTTTGAATATACGCAAAATTGGTAAGTTGATAAGAGAAGCAGTTTGTTTTTTTAATCCCAGTCGGCCGCCACTGCAGTAGCTACCACCTCACCAGTTGCATTCATAAAGCTGATTTGATGACCTTTTATTTCATATTTTTTTATCTGGTTCAGTGCGGCAATCAGCGCGGCTTCCACAGGCATTGTTTTTTCGCAAAACATTTTTGTGGCCCCAATATTTTCAAAGCTAATTGATTTGGTGCCGCTTGTTTTTGTGGTAAAAAATATCCTGTTGCAGCCGCCATAAGCTCCTGTTTTCGTCTTGTCAGTAAGGTTGATCTCGGCTTTTGCAGCAAGCAGATCGCTATAGGAAATTCCCGGCAGGGTTTTGACCATCCACTGGCGCTGCAGGTTTTGGCTAATCGTAATTGATTTTGTTTTTGCGCAGGAAGCAGTGCCAACAATTATTATCAATGCAATAAGGATCATATTTCTGTTCATAGTATAAAATTTACAACAGGATGTACAGTTGAAATTAATTACATAAAAGAAATTGTTAAGAAGTTGTTCTTAATTTATTGGTGCAACCGCCTCCAGCAAAAGCGTATTGTATTCATCAAACAGTTTTAGTTGATTGCCTACAACCTGGTACATTTTTACAAGGGGTAGAATTTTTGAAAACACTTCATCATTCACATCGCCTTCGCAAAACATTTTTGTAGATGCACCATTGCCCATGCTTATGCCATTGCCGGCAGTAATTTTTACAGGTATTGAAAAGCGGTTGCAGCCAACATAAGCAGATGCACTGCCTGGAGTTGTAAAATCAATAAATGGATTTGCTTTGGAAAGCCTGTCGCCATCAGCATTTAACATAGATGCAATTTGCCATCTTCTTAAAAGAGAGCCCTGCTCATCATCAATGGCATATACAGCCTCAAATATTTTGGATTGGTTTTTATCAAGCAGCCTAAGTTGGTTGCTGTTTACTGAAAAATAATGCACATCCTTTAAATTAAATAGTAACTGGCTGTTTAAAGTGTTTTGTGAACAGTTAGGCAATGGAATATTGATGTGCGTAAAATTCACACGGTTGTTATAGCTGTATTTAGGAGTGAACACAATAGAGTCGCAACCGGAAGAGGCATGTGTTTTTAGTATATCTCGCAAATCTATATAAACATCAGGCAGAGATGTAGTACCACGCATTTCAGTTACTTTCCATTTGTGATGCAGTGCTTCCGTATTCATCACGTTGGTAAACGGTGCGGTAATCTTATTACTGCAGGAAAGCAGGCAGCTGATTAATACAATGTATAAGATATTTTTCATCCGTATTTTATTTTAATGATCTGGTGAAGTTTTTAGTTTGAGAACAGTTCTTGTACTGTTAATAATTACATTCAAACTAAGCTTAATGCTACCAATAACTACATGGCTGCATCACTCAAGCATCATCTGCGCAAGAGTTCTAAAATCGGTATCAGCCTTCCAGCCCAAAGAATTAATTACCGCGGGATCGCATACCAGCATTTTGTAATCAGGCACAAAGTTGTTGTCAGGTTTTACATAATCTTTCCAGTCAAGTGCAAAATATTCAAAACATAAACTTAACCATTCTTCAATAGAATGCCCGATGCCCGAACCAATATTAGCTTCAAAAATAGCATCCTGATTTACAAGCGTCCAAATGCCTTTTACAATATCCTCAGCATAAGCCCATTCTTTCACGGCATCTACATCTCCAATGGTAAGTGTTTCTTTAAACCCACCAGCAATGCGTTTTGCGGCTTCAGCAATTTTTTTTGCCATGTGCCGTTCCGACCTGCGTGGGCTATCATGATTATACAGGTAGCCTACATAAGTTTGCACATGATGTTTGATACGAAAATATCTGGCCGCATACACCGAATGTATACGGCTGACGGAATAGGCATCTCCTGCTTCAAACGGATCAGTTTCTTTTATAGGAACGTTGTTATTTTGAAATTGCAAACCACTGCCAGAAATGAACACCTTTGTTTGCGGTGAATGGTTTTTAACGGCTTCCAGAATATTTAATGTACCTGTGCTGATGGTTTCATGATTTTCAAACAATGCTTCATGCCGCGTGGTGGAATTGGCTGCAAGGTGAAACGCATAGGCTGGTTGGGTTTGTTTAATTAAAGAAGCCACCTGTTCGTAGTTTGACAGATCAGTTTTTAAAAAATCACCGCTTCTTGAAACGCCAATTACATCAATGCCTTTATCTTTCAATAATCGCGAAAGATAAAATCCATCCTGCCCGTTGGCGCCAAATATTACCGATGTCATTTTGTGATCAGTTCTTTTTTACAAAATAAAGTATTCACCCAGGTATCAGCATACACAGCATAGTTTTTTTCCTGCATAAAACTAATGATGCTGTTGTTTTTAAAACCGTTTTGCTGGCTGTCGTATTGAAGTGTTTCCACGCAAATCATAGCGGGCTGCCAACGGTTAAAATCCAGGCTTTGTAATATTTGCAGATCCAGTCCTTCTACATCAAGAGACAGAATATGTGGTGCACGGTCTTCAAAATATTTTTGCAGAATATCGTTTACAGCAATCAGGGGCATTTGAATTACTTTTTCGTAAGAAACTTTTCCTAAACCTTTCATGCCGGTGTGTGCCCAATGCTCTGCTTCTTCTTTTGAAAAAGTGCTGAGGCCGTTGTATTGATTGGGGAACAGGTAAAAATCTGCCGCAGCCTGATCTGTTAATCCTATGCCAGCGTTCACCACAGTATCATTTTTGCGAAATTTTGAAAGTTTTTTTGCCAGATAAGGGTTAGGTTCAATCAGCACACCGCTTGCGCCTTTTTCATAAAAAAAATAAGTATTGCTGATGTAGCGCGGTTCGTTGGCGCCAATGTCAAGATAAGACGGTTGTGCAATGCCAGCCTGGGCAAAAAAATGGGCCATGATCAGGTCTTCGCCAAACTGTGCATAGCTAAGCTGTGCATCTGGAAAAAATAATTTGCCTGTGTATTTTTTAAATAACCGCTTTATCTTTCTTTGAACCATTTTTAAGGTTTTTACCAGTTTTTTTTACCAGCCTTTTATATTTTTCTATACGGTTTGTAAGCAGGGTAATGAGATTGTTCTTCTTTACAGCAAGTTCAATGTCTGTGCCTTCAGGTTTTTTCTTTTGTGCAATAAGGCTGCTGTTGGCGCTAAGCATTTCTTCAAACCTGCGGGCAAAATTTACTGGCGACCAGTCATTCAATATTTTTTCAACAATGGGCAACGAGTTTGTCATACTTTGCTTTAGGCTCCATTGCGGGTAAGGTGTAATGTATTGTAAAATATGACGGAACGTGTCGTTTTGCGATATGGCCAGCGGCCTTTTGCTAACAATTGCCTGATCGGTTGTAGCTGCCAGCCCGGGCATATCTCTGTCATATAAAAAACAATTCAGATCGTTATTAGCGCACCAGCGAATGAGCGCTTCCTTTGGCATAAAATCGTGGGTAACCTGCACTTCCACACCAGGTTTTGCACGGCTTGTACAGGTTGCGGCTAAAAATGCTGCGTACTCTTTTGAGTTGGGTACAAAATCGCCGTGGGGAATATTGATCTTTACAATAGCCTGATCAAATTCTTTGTTTACAGCCTCTACCACGTGATGGAACCCTTTGCCTTTTGTGGCAAAACCAAAAGTGCCAATTACCGGAACAGCATTGTTGGGTTGTGGAAGGTCAAAACCCACTTCTTCAAGGGGGCGCGGAAAAGCAAATACTTTTTTGTTGTTCAGGTTAATGGTAGGGTCGAGCACGCAGTAGGCATCAAAATCATTTTTGTTGCAAAGCACAAATGGATCGTTTGGCGCCACTTCCAGCACAATGGTTGCCACAAAGCCCAGGTTTTTAAGCTGCTTCGTGTTCAGCCATTGCATCGTCATGATATGATAGTTGAACAAATAAAAATCAAAGCCTGAAGGTATGGTTCTGTTATCGGCATCAATTTCAATATAATCTAATTGAATGTGCTTAGATAACAGCAGACATTTATAAACCATATAGCCCGATTCATAAATGCTGTCTTTTGCTTTTTTATTATTGATGAATAAGCCCTTCAATACGATAAGTTATTTTTTGTACACTTCAATCTTTGGTACGGGAAAGATAAAACCGGTTCCTTTTTCAATTGCTTCTTTTTCACGCTCTAAAAACTCGTTTTTAAAATGCCAGGGCAGTACCAGGTAATAATCGGGGTTCATGGCGCGACTGTCAGCCTCGCTAATGATTGGAATGTTGGTGCCTAAAGTATACGCGCCAAACTTGTCGGGGTTGCGCTCTGCTGCATAATCAATCAACGTGTGATCAATATTGCACCATTGCAAAATAGTATTGCCTTTGGTAGAAGCGCCGTAAATATGAACCTTCTTTCCTTCTTTTTTAAACTCAACCAAAAGGTTGTGCAAATCAGTTTTCAACTGTTCTATTCGCTGCTGAAAGGAAGTGTAAGGTTTGTCGGTATCCAACTCCAAATCAAATTCTTTATGGCGGATCTCGTTAATGAGTTGATTATTTTCAGAGGTATCGTAAGCAGTATTTTCGTGATGCGTGGCATAGCACCTGATGCTGCCGCCGTTAATGTCGTTAAAAGAAATTTTAAAAATCTTCATACCAGCCATAGCTGTAATTTTTTCCAGCACGGCCAAGCTGTAATATTCAAGGTGTTCGTGGCAAATAGTATCGTAGCTATCTATTTCCAGCATACGCGGCATGTAGCTCATCTCAAAAATCCATATGCCTTTTGGCGAAAGGGCTCGGCGGATAGCTTTAACAAATTCCACAGGGTTCTCAAGGTCGTAAAACATGGCAATGGAAGTAATGGCATTCAGTTTTTGATCGCCCAGCACTTTGAATAATGCTTCAGAAGGAAATATATCCTGAACAACGGTAGCATTTTTTACTTCCTGCGCCACATCGCTGGGGTCGCAGCCGTATTTTGTATATACTTGAGGGTAAAAGCTCAAAAGTGTACCATCGTTGCAGCCAATATCCAGCACGCTGGCATCAGCCGTATTTAATATTTGCGCCACGTTATCGGCAATATCTTTCAGGTGATTGCGCATGGTAGCATTAGTTCCGCTGCGGTACCAATAGGCGGCATACAATATCTCGGGCGGAACGCTGTGTTCCATTTGCAGCAGTCCGCAAGCGTTTTCATCAGCTGCAGGATTACAGCGTACCAGTGTGCAATCAATCTTACGGGTGCTGGGCATTTCTTTTCCAGGCTTTATAAACGAACCCTGCAAATACTGCGGACCAAGGTCAATTACTTTGGTAAGCGATGTGGATCCGCAAACCCGGCAGGTAGTCCTTTTTCTGATGTGCATATTACTGTTTCTCTTTTATTAGTTGTTGAAAATTGGCATCAATGGCGTCAATACAATTGTTTCGTTCAAGATTTAGGATGGCCAGTTGCTTGATCACTTTATCTTTTTGCTCTGGGGCCACTTTTTCAAATTCATACACTTTTTCTTGTTCGTGCCACAAGTCACAATTCACTTCGGCCAGTTTGGAAAACACGGTACCAAAACTCCCGTTGATGGCACTTACTTCGTTGCCTTCTTTTTTATAAACCTTGTTCGATTTGAAAGTAAGTTTTTCTACAGGGATCTGGCCGTTAATGGCAGCATTTACAAAAGCATCAATTTCACCTTCTATCTGTAGCTGCTGTGCTTGTAAAGATTGCAGCCTTTCACTGTCCTCGGTATGAAATTGTTTCAGTTTTACAATTGTAAGCTTATCGCACAAAGAGCCCAATGTTTCAGCCATAATGCCGGTTTATATTTAGTTAGATTTATCTGTAAAGATACCTATGAATTGAACAAATTAAAAAAGGATGTTACACACATCCTTTTGTATTGATATAAGTTGAAAATTTACCTCGCCACATTCACGGCCCTTTTTTCCCTTATCACGGTTACTTTGATTTGCCCAGGAAAGGTCATTTCTGTTTGAATTTTTTGTGCAATTTCAAATGATATTTTATCGCTTTCCTGATCTGTTACTCTGTCTGATTCCACAATTACACGCAACTCACGGCCGGCTTGTATGGCATAAGCTTTTTCAACGCCGGGGTAGCCCATGGCAAGAGTTTCAAGGTCTTTGATGCGTTGCAGGTATTGTTGCATAATTTCCCTGCGGGCACCAGGTCTTGCGCCGCTAATGGCATCGCAGGCCTGTATGATAGGAGATATAACATATTGCATTTCTGCTTCGTCATGATGCGCAGCAATGGCATTTACTATGGCTGGGTTTTCGCCGTATTTCTCGGCTAATTTGGCACCTAAAAGTGCGTGGCTTAGTTCGCTTTCCTCATCAGGTACTTTGCCTATATCGTGCAGCAGCCCGGCTCTTTTCGCCAGTTTGGGGTTAAGGCCCAGTTCGGCCGCCATGATGGCGCAAAGGTTGGCCGTTTCGCGGCTGTGCATGAGCAGATTTTGGCCGTAAGATGAACGGTAGCGCATGCGGCCCACCATTCGTACCAGTTCTTTATGCAGGCCGTGAATGCCGAGGTCAATTACGGTTCTTTCTCCAATTTCCATTACCTGCTCTTCAATTTGCTTGCGGGTTTTTTCTACCACTTCTTCAATGCGTGCGGGGTGAATGCGTCCATCGGTTACCAGGCGCTGCAGGCTAAGGCGTGCAATTTCGCGACGTAGCGGGTCAAAGCAGGAGAGGAGAATGGCTTCGGGAGTGTCATCAACTATCAGGTCTACACCGGTGGCCGCTTCCAGTGCGCGTATGTTGCGGCCTTCGCGACCGATAATTTGGCCTTTTACTTCATCACTTTCAAGATTGAAAACTGTGATTGAGTTCTCAATGGCCTGCTCGGCAGCGGTGCGCTGAATGGTTTGAATAATGATTTTACGGGCCTCTTTGTTGGCTTTTAGCCTTGCTTCGTCAATTATTTCTTGTTGTATACCAACGGCTTGCGTTTGTGCTTCGTTTTTAAGGCTTTCGATTAGCTGAGATTTTGCTTCATCTGCTGTAAGACCTGCAATTTTCTCCAGACGGCGTACGTGCTCTTCCTGGTTTTTCTCCAGCTCGGCCCGTTTTTTATTCACCACTTCTATCTGGGTGTTAAGGCTGGCCTTAATGGCATCATTTTCTTTAATAGCTTTTTCGGCGTTAGATTCTTTTTGGTTCAGCGATTGTTCTTTTTGCCTGATGCGGTTTTCGGCATCTACTAGTTTGCGGCTGCGTTCGTTTACTTCTTTTTCGTGGGCAGCTTTCAGCGAAACAAATCGCTCTTTCGCCTCCAGTTCTTTCTCTTTTTTTACAGTTTCTGCTCTAAGCTCTGCCTCGGTAATAATATTTTTAGCGTGAAGTTCAGCTTCTTCAATTCTTTGCTTTGTGTTCTTGGCAAATAAAAATTTGCCTGCTATAATACCTATAAGCAAGGCAACTACAGCTGCAATTACAGTAATTATTATTGGATCCATTAAAGTTCATTTGTTTTTTCCTGATGAAAAAATATTGATAATAAATTAGAAATCAGCCTGTTTTATATTTTTTAAAAACAAGCTATTGGCGAAGATACAAAACCGGGCGCAATTATTAGGTTGAAAATATGGGATATGTTATTGATATGGCTGACAAATATAAATATCCATATTCAAGCTTTGTGAGGCGTATAAATAAAAACCCCGCCAATAGGCAGGGTAGAAATTTTTTTGGAATATCTTTTTAAACGGTAGCTGCGTTTTTGCTAACAACTGCCATACGTTTCTCACGAATGCGAGCGCTTTTGCCGCTTCTTTTACGCTGATAAAACAGCTTGGCCCTGCGAACATGGCCAGCTTTATTTACTATAACAGAGTCAATATTGGGAGATAAAAAAGGAAAAGTTCTTTCCACACCCACTCCGTCAGAAATCTTTCTAACAGTAAAGGTAGCCGTAGCTCCCGTGCCCTGTTGTTTAATCACATCTCCTTTAAAAGACTGGATACGCTCTTTGTTTCCTTCAATAATTCTGTAGTTTACAGTTACGTTATCGCCGGCTTTAAAAGCTGGAAGTTCTTTTTTGGGAGTTAACTGTTCGTGTATATAATCTATAGCGCTGCTCATAACTCAATATTTTAAGGGATGGCAAAGGTAAAGGTAAAAAACATATCAACCAAGAAACTGAAAAAATTAAATTATATAAATAAAATAAAACACAGCTGATCAAAACCCACGGTTACAGTATATAGTTATTTTCAATTTCCCTTACCACTCCTGCGCAATATGCTGCGTTTTTTGCTGTATGCAAAGTAAATGATCATACCCAAAGCCAGCCATATTGCGAGCCGTTCCCAGCTTTCTATTGGCAAGCCTATCATTAAGGCAACGCAAACGATAATACCTAGGATGGGGATCAACGGAACTAGTGGTGCGCGGAAACCACGTTTTATTTCAGGATGCTTTTTACGCATCACAATTACCCCGATACAAACCAGCGCAAAAGCAAACAGTGTTCCGATACTTACCATGTGCCCGAGATCAGATACGGGAACAAAACCTGCAAAGATGCTCACAAAAACCATAAATACCAGGTTTGTTTTCCACGGTGTGCGGTTCTTTTTATGAATATCACTAAAAAACCGTGGAAGCAAACCATCAGTGCTCATACTGTAAAATACACGGCTTTGCCCCATCAGCATCACCAGAATAACAGATGTGTAACCAGCAATAATGGCGATCGTTAGGAAGAGGTTCAAAAACGTATAACCCGTATTAGCAAAAGCTGTGGTTACGGGGCTGGCATCGCCGTGAAAGACGGTATAATTCTCGAGGCCGGTAAGCACATATGCAAATAGTACATATAATATGGTACAAACGATCAACGACCCGATAATGCCTATCGGCATTCCTTTTTGAGGATTTTTTGCCTCCTGTGCGGCAGAACTCACCGCATAAAACCAAATGAATGCAAAAAACACCACCCCGGCGCCCCGCAGCACGCCGCTCCAGCCAAAATGTCCGAAATAGTCACTTGAAAAGAACTGGAAAAAGCCGATCTCGCCATTTTTAAGCATTTGCTCGCCCTGGTTTACCGGAATCATAGGATCATGATTGGCCGGATTGATAAACGACCAGCCGAGTGCAATAAAAATGAGCACCACTGCCACCTTTAATATTACAAGTATATTATTAATTAGGGCCGACTCAGAAATACCCCGTATTAATAAAAGTGACAAAAGGCAAACAATAATAATGGCTGGCAGGTTTACAACGCCGCCAGCATTCACACCCTGTATTTCATCAAAGGGGCCACGTAATAAAGCATCAGGTAAATGAATATTAAAGTGCTGCAGAAATTTATCAACATATTGCGACCAACTTGCTGCCACTGTGGCGGCACCAAGCGCGTATTCAAGTACCAGGTCCCAACCAATAATCCATGCAATAAATTCTCCCATAGTGGCATAGCTATAAGTGTAAGCGCTGCCGGCTACAGGAATCATACTAGCAAACTCTGCATAACAAAGACCTGCAAAAGCGCAGCCCAATGCGGCAAGTATAAAAGAAAAAATTACGGCAGGGCCAGCATTTTCTGCTGCAGCAATACCAGTTAAAGAAAAAAGCCCGGCGCCAATGATGGCGCCCACACCCAACGACACCAGTGCAAGCGGTGTTAACGTTCTTTTCAAACCCTTTTCACTCTCGCCGGCTTCTGCAATTAGTTGGCTAACAGGTTTTCTTATAAATATTCCCATGAGTTTTTGTTTTGTTCTTGAGCGGTAACTTTTAAAATTGAAAAATAGTAAATAATTATAAATCCTGATAAAAAGTTTTGCTCGCGGTAATATTTAATAATGTAATTCCCGGTTACTAAATACTGTCAATACACAGTTGTGCTCATACTTTAAAAAAAATAAAGTGCTTTCGTCCTAAACCTTTAGTTTTGAATGTTATCATTTTTTTCTACTATATAATGTCGAATGGGTGCTTTAAAAAAATTACCGCAATGGGCTAAACTGTTACTGGGTTTTGTTCTTGGGCTTATTCTGGGGCTTATGGCCTATTACGCTTTTCCGCAAAAAACAAACAGCTGGATGGACCCGTTTGTAGAATTGTGCAAGCTAGCCGGCATGCTATTTTTACGCATCATAATGACGGTGGTTGTGCCGCTAATTGTAAGTGCACTTATACTGGGTGTGTTTGAATTGGCAAAAGGTAAGGGCCTGGGCAAGGTGGCTTCAAGGTCCATATTTTTTACTATTATGTTGAGCACATTAGCTGTGGTTATTGCATTGCTGCTGGTAAATGTGATTAAGCCAGGCCAGGGTGTGGATTTTGACAAAGAAGCGCTGGCGCGAAATGCCGGCGTGCTAAAGATTGAAAAAAATGCCAAAGCAGCCTCTGAAAAAAACTGGCAGGATTATATTGTAGATCTTGTGCCTCAAAACCCAATAGATTCTGCTGCAAAAGCTTTTAGTGGCGAAATTGTTGCCGTAATGATCTTCTCTTTGTTTTTTGGTTATGCCTTATCACTGGTTATAGAAAATACTGATGAACATCCCATTCTGCAGGTATTAAATGCCGTGTTTGCAGCTTCCTTAAAAGTAATTGAGTGGGCTTTAAAACTTGCGCCATATGGCATTTTTGGGTTGGTGTTCAACACTACCTATTCTATGGGTGGCGGGTTTTTAGGCAACCTTGCAGCCTACACCGGAGTAGTGATTGCCGGTTTGCTGATACAGCAGTTTGTAGTATATACTTTTGCTTTGCGAACATTTGGAAAGGTGAACCCTTTAAAATTCATGAAAAAATGCCGTGAGGTGTACATCTACGCATTTTCTACGTCGTCTTCTAACGCCACTTTGCCGGTAGCCCTGGAAGCCGCTGATAAAAAACTAAACATTCCCGATAAAATATCCCGTTTTGTGCTTACCATTGGCGCATCAGCCAATCAAAACGGTACGGCGCTTTTTGAAGGCGTAACAGTTTTGTTTATAGCACAGGTGTATGGTATTGATCTCTCGGTGGGTCAGCAGCTGATTGTGGTACTGATGTCGGTACTGGCAGGTATTGGCACGGCTGGTGTGCCCGGAGGATCGCTGCCGCTTATTGTGGTATTGATGATGCAGGTGGGCGTTCCGCCTGAAGGAATTGGCCTGGTGCTGGGTGTAGACAGGCTGCTTGATATGTGCAGAACAACGCTTAATGTTTCAGGCGATCTGGTAATAGCGCAATGCGTTGCAGCCGGCGTGCCTGAAATAACCAATGATGATGACGCGATTGTAATGGACGTGGGCGCAACCTCTGAGGACTAAATTAATGCTAACACGAACAAAACTTTGTCTGAGCTGTTTTCCGGTTAAGGATTTCGCTAAAAAATATTTATGATCGAGCTTTTGAGTACTTTTCACTGGACAGAATTACTGCAGCCACAGTGGTATATTGAAAATGGTGGGTTGTGGCTTTTACTGTTCGTGGTTTTTGCCGAAACCGGTTTGTTTGCCGGTTTTTTTTTACCAGGAGATTCTTTATTATTTATAGCAGGTATTTATGCGCACACCATGCCAAAAGATGGTATGGAGGTGCCAGGCCTGACGCACCAGTTTTTAAAAATGTTCAATATGGGCCACATTCAACACGAATGGGTAGACCTGATTATACTTTGGGCTTTAATTTCATTTTGCGGCATCCTGGGAAATATGGTTGGTTACTGGACGGGGCGCAAAGTTGGCCCGGCCATGTATAATTGGCGCGAAACATTTTTTTTTAAGCGCAGGTATATTGAGCAGGCGCATGACTTTTATGAAAAATATGGCGGTATGGCCATCATCATTGCCAGATTTTTACCATTTGTAAGAACGTTTGCCCCCATAGTTGCGGGTATCGTTCAAATGGACAGGGCAAAATTTACTTTTTATAATATTACCGGTTGCGTTGGTTGGGTGTTCAGTATGGTTTTTGCCGGGCATTTTCTTCAAAAATGGTTGTACGATGGGTTTGGTTTTGATCTGAAACAACACCTGGGGCTTGTGGTACTGGGTTTAGTATTAATAACAACTGTGCCCATTCTTTATAAATTAATAACAGGCAAAGCAGGCAAAAAACCGTTGCCGTAACAAGATGCGGGCTACGAGTGCGGTACCAATTGTAATGATTGAGCGGCTGCTTACCTTACAGACGCGCTTCCTTAGCTTTATCACAAATTGAACAAATATGAAGCATGTTTTAACCGGCTTACTGCTATTGGTGGGTCTAAATGGCTGGGCGCAAAATGTAATGACGCCGGAGTTACTTTGGAAACTGGGCCGGGTAAATGGTATCGGGCTTACAAAAGATAAGCAATCTGTGATTTACAATGTAACTACACCAGATCTGGTATCTAACAAAAGCAGTACAAAAACTTACCGCATACCAATTACGGGCGGCGAAGCTTCAGAAATTGAAGATCATTTTGCGCTTGTTGCTGATAAAAACATTTCGCCAAACGGTCAATACATTTTAAGCCATAAAGCTGTGCAGGTAAATAAAGTAAAAGGTGTTGATGTCTATCCTGAACTGGAAAAATCAAATGTATATATTTATGATCACCTGATGTACCGCCATTGGGATGAGTGGTCTGATGGCTCTTTCAACCATGTATTTTATGCTCCTGTAAATAAAAAAGATGACGCAAAAGACATTATGCCCGGCGAGCCTTATCATGCGCCTACAAAACCTTTCGGAGGCGATGAAGATTATGTGTGGAGCCTCGACGGAAGGCAAATTGTATACGTGAGCAAAAAGAAATTTGGCAAAGAATACGCTGTTAGCACCAATACAGATTTATATGCCTATGATATTGCAACAGGCGCTACAAAAAATTTAACAGAAGGCATGCCTGGTTACGATGTAAGCCCTGCTTATAACTCTAAAGGTTTTTTAGCCTGGCTGAGTATGAAACGCGAGGGCTACGAAGCTGACAAACAAGATATTGTGGTGATGTTAAATAAAGCGTTCGTGAACCTTACGGGCCACAGAGATGATCTGCATGTATCATCCTTTAAGTGGAGCGAGGACGGACGTTTCATTTATTTTATCGCTCCAGTTAACGGTACAGAACAATTATTCGAAGTGCGTTTTGATGGCCTTAGCAAGAAAATCCCAGCAATAAGGCAAATCACTTCCGGCGATTATGATATTACCGGCATCATTGGCCAAAGCAGCAGTAAACTCATTGTGAGCCGTACGGATATGAACCACGCGGCAGAGCTTTATACGGTTGATATTGCCAAGGGTAATATGCAGCAACTCACACATGTAAACGATGCGGTTTACAATAATATAGCACTAAGTAAAACTGAAAGGAGGTTTGTAAAAACAACTGATGGTAAAAAAATGCTGGTATGGGTCATCTACCCGCCAAATTTTGATCCGGCTAAAAAATATCCTGCACTGCTGTATTGCCAGGGTGGGCCACAGTCCGCGCTCACGCAGTTTTATTCCTTCCGGTGGAATTTTCAGTTAATGGCTGCAAACGGCTATATTGTGGTAGCGCCTAACCGGCGCGGCATGCCCGGCCACGGCACACAATGGAACGAGCAAATTAGTAAAGACTGGGGCGGCCAGGTAATGCAGGATTACCTGAGCGCAATTGATGATGTGGCCAAAGAAACTTATGTGGATGAAAACCGCCTTGGGGCCGTAGGCGCCAGTTATGGCGGGTATTCTGTTTTTTACCTGGCAGGAATGCACAACAAACGGTTTAAGAGTTTTATATCCCACAACGGGGTGTTTGAACTGCGCAGCATGTATGGAACCACCGAGGAAATGTGGTTTGTGAACTGGGATATGGGCGGCGCTTACTGGGATAAAAACAATAAAGCGGCACAGGCAACATATGAAAAATTCAATCCCAGCGATTATGTAAACAAATGGGATACGCCTATATTAATTTACCAGGGCGGCAAAGATTACCGCGTACCGATCGGGCAGGGGCAGCAAGCTTTTCAGGCAGCGCAGCTTAGAGGCATTAAAAGCAAGCTGGTTTATTTTCCCGATGAAAACCACTGGGTATTAAAAGCCCAAAACGCGTTGGTATGGCAGCGGGAATTTTTTAAATGGCTGGAGGAGACATTGTAGTGATTGGATTGAAAACTTCAAATTTTCAGCAAATCTCCCTACCTTTGCCACCCGTTTGTAAAAGCGGATACATTACTGAAGAGGTTCGACAAGAGTGGCACAGGGTTGCCAACGCCTCAAAGGTGTAACAATTAAATACAAGGTACAATGCCTAAGGTAAAAACAAATTCCAGCGCCAAAAAGCGTTTTAAAGTAACGGCCACTGGTAAAATTCTCCATCAAAAAAGTTTCAAACGTCACATCTTAACTAAAAAATCTACAAAACGTAAACGCCACATGCGTGTTATGGGCCAGGTGCATGACTCTAATATGCATTTTGTAAAACGTTTATTAAGGTTGAAGTAATTTATCAACCTGTTCACATTTCAACAATAACTTCAAAAAAATTAAGATATGCCACGTTCAGTAAACGCTGTTGCATCAAAAGCACGCAGAAAAAAAGTATTAAAACAAGCCAAAGGTTTTTACGGCAAGCGTAAAAATGTTTTCACCGTTGCTAAAAACGTAGTGGAAAAAGGTATGACCTACGCTTATGTAGGCCGTAAAGTAAAAAAGAGAGATTACCGCACTTTGTGGATCGCGCGTATCAACGCCGCCTGCCGCGAAGAAGGTATGAGCTATTCTGTTTTTATTAATAAGCTAAGAGCCAATAACATTACGCTCGACAGAAAAGTGCTGGCAGACCTGGCGATGAACAACCCCGAGTCTTTCAAGGCCTTGGTAGCATCGGTAAAATAAGGTGTAGGCACAGGCTTTAAAATTTATTTCATGAAACCGCTCGTAAACGGGCGGTTTTTATTATATACGGCGCTACAACTTTCATAATGGATGAATTGTATAAATAACTAATTTAGCAACCAAATTTCTCAAACATAAATTCCGGCGTAGCCCGGCGCTGATTGTGTAATGAACAACTCGTATTTAGGCCTGGTAGAACAAACTTTTAATTTTCCTCAGGAAGGTATAGAGGTAAAAGACGGTTACCTAAAGTTTAATGGTATTGACCTGAAAGCCATGATCAAAAAACATGGTACCCCGTTAAAGATCAGTTACCTGCCTAAAATAGGCAGCAACATCAATAAAGCAAAGCAGTATTTTGCCAATGCCATGCGCCGGCATAAGTATGACGGCAAGTATTTTTATACTTACTGTACCAAAAGTTCACACTTTTCCTTTGTGGTGGAAGAAGCGCTGAAGCACAATATTCATATTGAAACTTCATACGCGTATGATATTGACATCATCAACCAGTTGTACAAGCGCCGAAAAATTACAAAAGACATCAACATTGTATGCAACGGCTTTAAACAAAAAAACTACACATCCCGCATCGCCAAGCTCATCAATTCCGGGTTTAAAAATGTAATACCGATTTTAGATCACAAAGAAGAACTGAACCTGTACAAACGCAGCATTAAAACCAAAGAGCCTTTTAAAATAGGCATCAGAATAGCGGCTGAGGAAGAACCTACCTTTCCTTTTTATACCTCAAGGTTGGGTATTCGCGCACGGGATGTGCTGGAGTTTTATGTAGATAAAATTGAAGGCAATGAAGATAAGTTTCAGTTGAAAATGCTGCACGTCTTTTTAAACAAAGGCATTAAAGATGATATTTATTACTGGAGTGAACTGCGTAAAAGCATCAACCTTTATTGCCAGCTCAGAAAGATTTGTCCTGAGTTGGATTCTTTAAACATTGGTGGCGGTTTTCCTATCAAGCACAGCCTGGGCTTTGACTATGATTACCAGTTCATGATCAATGAAATCATCGGGAACATAAAATCTGCGTGCAAAAAAGCCAAAGTGCCGGTACCCAATATTTATACTGAATTTGGAAGCTATACAGTGGGTGAAAGCATGATGCATATTTTTAGTGTGATTGGTGAAAAAATGCAGAACGACCGCGAAACCTGGTACATGATAGACTCGAGCTTTATTACCACATTGCCTGATACCTGGGGCATTGGCGAGCGCTTTTTGCTGTTACCTGTGAACAAGTGGGAGAACGAGTACCAGCGCGTGGTACTGGGTGGCATTACCTGCGACGGGCATGATTACTACGATTCTGAAGAACATATAAACGAAGTATTTTTGCCAAAAATTAAAAATGATAATGGCATCGGCATCACCGGCATCAGGCCTGTTGATGCCGAAGAAATGGAAAATAATAAAGCTGATGACACCGAACCGCTGTATGTAGGCTTTTTTAATACCGGCGCATATCAGGATCAGATCAGCGGCTACGGTGGTATCAAACACTGTCTCATCCCATCACCAAAGCACGTCATCATTGAGTATGATAAAAATGGTAAACTGGAAGACTGGGTGTACGCCAGAGAACAAAGCGCACAAAGCATGCTGAAAATTCTTGGCTATCTCAGGTAGCGCTTAACAGTGATAGTATATTCTTTCTAAAATCCTTCAATTACTGCACATGAAAAAAGAAGTATGGTTGCGTGGTGAAGTAGTTCCGGGTGTTTCGCCTTATCTGCAACCTGCGGCGCATGCACTATTGCAGGCACAGGAAGAGATCAATGTATTCATGGCAGATGTTCCCGAAGCATTATTGTGGAAAAGCACTGCGGGCGAAGCTACGCCAGGCTTTCATTTAAAACATATTGCTGGTGTGCAGGACAGGTTGATGACCTATGCAGAAAACAAACCATTAACGGAAGCACAGCTTGCTTATTTACAAAATGAAAAAGAAGCAGACAGTTTTTTGGAGGACTTACTGTTCATATTAAACAAATCTTTTGCAACAACAATTGACCGCATGAGGCAATTTAGGGATGAAGATATAACTGAGTTCAGAGGTGTGGGCAGGCAGCAGTTACCTTCAACTGTAGCAGGCCTGTGTTTTCATACTGCGGAACATACCATGCGCCATACCGGCCAGTTGCTGGTTACTGTTAAGGTACTCAAAAGCAATTTGTAAATTTCAATACGCAACTACGTATCAGCCATTTTACAGTTCCTTTATCAGGTCGATATATTCCTGCATAGCATCCTGTGGAGATTTGCTTTTTAGTGCACTCCACGCATCATGCTTGGCACGGGCTACAATATCAAACGGGTTTGAAGGGGGATCGGTATTCACATCGCCAATGCTTGCCTGCTTGTACAAAGCATATAATT
>JAFAFV010000018.1 GCA_023423285.1 Bacteroidota bacterium | reverse complement strand
TATTACCATGCGCACAGAGAGGTACCGCATTACAAAATATTATAATCGTGGTGACGTGGAATTATATGATTATATTAAAGACCCGTTTGAAAGCCAAAACATTGCTTCAGAGAATAAGCAAATCACTCATTCCCTGCTGTTGATGTTGGAAGAAGGTAATACCGGATTGTATCATAAAAAATAAATTGAATTTAAAATCTAAAATATGTTTTACAAAGTAAAAAGTGTTTTTTCGCTGCTGTTTTTATGCTTGTGTTTTTCTGTTGGTATTGCACAGCCACCCAATATTCCTGGAGATTTTCCCGATCCTACCGTTATAAAGGTTGGAGATACTTATTACACATCTGCCACCAGCAGTAACTGGATGCCCGCTTACCCTATTTTAAAATCAAAAGATCTTAAAAATTGGGAATGGGTCACAAATATTTTCACCACTTTGCCCGCATGGGCCGAGCATTATTTTTGGGCGCCTGAGCTGGAATATGAAAACGGCAAAGTGTATGTGTATTACACTGCCAAACGCCGTGGTGGCGCATTGGCCGTAGCTGTGGCAAGCGCTGATAGGCCTGAAGGTCCGTATACAGATCACGGACCACTGGTGGAGCAACCTATGGGCTCTATTGACGGCTTTGCCATGCGTGATGAAAATGGAAAATTACATTTGATTTGGAAAGAAGATGGCAACAGCCAGCGAAAGCCTACACTCATGTTCATACAGGAAATGAGTGAGGACAGAAAAAAACTGTTAGGCACACCCAAAGAAATGTTTCGTGATAGTGAATCATGGGAAAGAAACCTGGTTGAGGGAGCAAGTATTTTAAAGCACAATAACTATTTCTATGCTATTTACGCAGCAGCAGGTTGTTGCGGCTCGGGTTGTACATATGCCACCGGCGTAGCTCGTGCCAAATCGTTGCACGGTCCGTGGGAAAAATATAGTAAAAATCCTTTGCTGACTGAAGAGGGTGATTGGCGCTGCCAGGGACACGGGACTGCGTTTAAAGATGGCGATAAATACTTCTTTCTATACCACGGCTATCATAAAAAAGATGGTGTGTATGTGGGCCGACAGGGGCTTTTAAAAGAATTTGTTTTTACGGCAGATAACTGGATTGAATTTAAAGATGGGTTTATTTACAGTGAAGAAAACCGCTCACGCAGAATACACTATGTAGATAAATTCAGTAAAAAACAATTCAGTCCGTCGTGGAACTGGTCAGTGTTCAACCAGCCAAAAAGCCGTGTAAAGTGTGGCACTTTAAGGCTGCAACCTGCTAAAGCAAGTGAGCCTGTTTTCTTTGCTCAAAAAACATATACGACCAATTATGAAGTGCAGGCAACCATTAAGCCGCGCAAAAGCACGGCACAATCCGGGCTTGGCATTATAGGCGATGATAAAAATTTTATAGCGGCAGTGGTTGATAACAACCAGGTAAAACTGATTGAAACGAGAGGTGGAAAAACAAATGTGCTGTCTGCCCAAAATATAAACCGGCCAAAAAATCTTAAAATAAAAATTGTAGTGACAGGCAATACAGAGCTAAATTTTCACTATGCTGATGCCGGCAATAATTTTAAATCACTGGGCACAGCCAATGCCAAAGGCCTGCCACCGTGGGATAGGGCATTGCGTGCCGGCTTAATTTCAATCGGAACGTTGGAGCAGGTAAGCATATTCGACGATTTTAGTTTGCAATCGCAAAAGTAAAAGGCATTTTATATGTATCTTAGGCCGATCTCTTGTTTACAGGCCATTTATTCAAAATATTATTAACAAGTTACTTTTTTCGTTACTGTACTTTAATTCATCAAACATGAGTCAATCTATTTACAACAGCAGCCGCAGAAAATTCATATCAAACTCGGCAAAACTTTCTGCGGGAGCGATATTACTTTCCGGCGCACCCACTATCGTACCCTCAACAGTGTTTGGCAAAAATGCGCCAAGCAATAAAATTAATATAGCACAGATTGGATGTGGCCGTATTGCCCGCACGCACGACCTGCCTGAAACCATTAAACACGATATGGCGCGGATCATTGCCATTGCTGATGTTGATAAAAGGCGACTGGAAGCGGGTAAAACTTTAGTAGAAGGCTGGTATACAAAAAAGACGGGAAATGCTAATTATATCAACGTGAAACTTTACGATGATTATCATGATATGCTGGTGAATAAGGATATTGATGCCGTCATCATCAGCACGCCCGACCACTGGCACGCGCAACCCGCTATGGAAGCGGCTTTGGCGGGAAAACACATTTACCTGCAAAAACCTACATCTTTAACTATTGAAGAAGGCCGCCATATGAGCGATGCCGTGCGCAAATCGAAAGTGGTTTTTCAACTGGGCAGCCAGCAGCGTTCCATGAATCCCTGGCCGCAGTTTAAGCAGGCATGTGAACTTGTGCGAAACGGGCGAATAGGAAAACTAAAAGAAGTACACGTTGGTTTGCCATCAGATCCTGCAGGAGGTAAAACAAAAGAAATGCAGATTCCTAAAGGATTAAACTATGATATGTGGCTGGGGTCCACACCTTACATTTATTATACGCAGGATCGCGTGCATCATCCCACCGATTTTGAATCAAGGCCGGGTTGGTTAAGATTAGAGCAATTTGGCGCGGGTATGATCACTGGATGGGGCGTGCATCATATAGACATCGCGCATTGGGGCATGAATACCGAACTGACCGGCCCTATTGAAGTGGAAGGTTGGGCAAAATTTCCCACAACCGGTTTGTGGAATGTTCATGGCGATTATGGCGTTACAGCAAAATATGCCAATGGCGTAACGATGCACATCAACAGCGAAAATCCCAACGGCGTAAAATTTGTTGGTGATAAAGGCTGGATATTTGTTTCCCGCGGGAATGTGGGCGTTACAGCTACAGATCCAACAACAGGAAAAGAAAAAGAAAACAAAGCCTTCTACGCGAGCAACCCTGCTATTTTAAAAGAGGTGATTGGCCCTCGCGAAATCCATCTGTATGAAAGCAAAGAACAGCATGGCAACTGGCTGGATTGTATCATCAGCAAAAAGCAAACCATCAGCCCGGTAGAAATAGCCCACCGCAGCTGCAGTGCCTGCCTGGTAGCTTTTGCCGCCATGAAGCTGGGTACTAAATTGTACTGGGATCCTGCCAAAGAAGTATTTAAGAATAATGTGGAAGCCAATAAAATGCTGTCGAGGCCACAACGTTACCCTTACGGAACTAATTATGTTTTGAGCAAGTCTAAAAAATAAAAAATGATAAAAAAATTTTTACCCTTAATGGCATTTCCGCTTGTGATAGCTTGTAACGATACAAAAACAAAAGAAACCGCCGAAACCAGCGGTACCGATGCTGTTACATTCGTAACGCTTGATCCCGGCCATTTTCATGCAGCCCTGGTACAGAAAACCATGTTCCCCGGTGTAGACAGCAACGTGTATGTATATGCACCTGCCGGCCCCGATCTCGATCAGCATCTGAAAAGGATTGAAGGTTTTAATACCCGCGCCGATAATCCCACAAGCTGGAATGAAGTGGTGTATACCGGTCCTGATTTTTTTCAAAAAATGATTGATGAAAAAAAAGGAAACGTAGTGGTAATGGCGGGCAACAACCAGAAAAAAACAGAGTACATTTTAAAAACCATCGAAGCAGGCATGAACGTGCTGGCTGACAAGCCAATGGCTATTAACAAAGAAGGTTTTGAAATGCTGAAAACCGCTTTCGAAAAAGCCAAAGAAAAGAATGTGTTGCTGTACGATATCATGACCGAAAGGTTTGAGATCAACACCTTGCTTCAAAAAGAGTTTTCTCATATAAAAGCCGTATTTGGTGAACTGGAAAAAGGTACGCCCGAAAATCCTGCGGTTACTAAAGAAAGCGTGCACCATTTTTACAAATCAGTTGCAGGTAGCATTTTACAAAGGCCGGCCTGGTTTTTTGATGTAACCCAGCAGGGTGAAGGCGTAGTGGATGTGACCACACACCTGGTAGACATGATACAGTGGGCATGCTTTCCCAACCAGATTATTGACCACACTAAAGACGTGGAAATAGTTTCGGCAAAACGCTGGCCCACGCCCATGACGTTAACCGAGTTTAGCGATGTTACAAAAATGACCACCTACCCTGATTACCTGCAGAAAGACGTGAACGGACAATCGCTCAACGTTTTCAGCAATGGGGAGATCAATTACAAAGTGAAAGGGGTACATTCTAAAGTTTCTGTAATATGGGCTTACAAAGCGCCCGAAGGAACCGGCGATACGCACTATTCAATTATGAGGGGTACCCGCGCGAACCTGATCATCCGCCAGGGAAAGGAACAAAACTTTAAACCGGTTTTATACATAGAGCCTGTGAAAAAGGATGATGCTGCTTTTGAAAAAGATCTGTCTGATGCTTTAAAATCAGTTCAGTCGAAATACGCGGGGGTGGAAACAAAAAAGCTAACCACAGGATGGGAAGTGGTAGTGCCCGAAAGTTATCACGTAGGCCATGAAGCACATTTTGGCCAGGTAACTGAAAAGTATTTGCAATACCTGAAAGAAGGAAAACTGCCTGACTGGGAAGTGCCCAACATGATCACAAAATATTATATAACCACTACAGCCCTTGAAATGGCTAAACAAGAAAGCAATAATAAAAAGTAATGAGCTTTATAGCGCGTTTTTATAGCAGCAGAAGGGCTGTACGTAGTGTTAGTTTGATTTTTCGTATATCGCTGGGGGGGGTAGCTTTTATGGTGGCATCTGTATTTAGTGTTGTTTCTGCGCAGCGCATTGCTACATTGCAGGTTACTACAAAGGGAACAGAAAAGTTTTCTATACCTGTGCATACCAGCCTTGATGCTATAACTTTTCTGCACGACAGTGTTTTGCTGCTTAACGAGATAACGGCGGGAAAAAAAACAGCAGTGCCTTTTCAGATTGAAGCAGCCAATGGCCGGGTGCTGCATTGGCTGGTATTGCCTTCAAAAAACAAGCAGCGCGTATTTGAACTGGTGAAGACCAATGCAAAAAATAATAACACAGCAAAAATGTCGGCTGCTTTTGACAACGGTAAATTGATCTTATCGAACGGAAGGAGCAACCTGCTTCAGTATAACTACAAAACCGTTTATCCGCCCAAGGGTGTAGATACAGCTTACAAGCGCAGCGGTTTTATTCATCCTTTAAATACGCCAAATGGTCAGTCGCTGTCGCGCATCAATGCGCCAGACCATTACCACCACTATGGCTTGTGGAACCCCTGGACGCGCGTGCTGTTTGAAAAAGATACGGTTGATTTCTGGAATGTGAGAGACAGGAAAGGAACGGTACGCTTTGGTGGCTTTGGCGCCGTTTACTCGGGGAATGTATTTAGTGGGTTTACTGCGTTGCACGAGCACATCGCGTTTAAAAACAATAATGAAAAAATTGCCATCAACGAGTTGCAAACAGTAAAAACATACAACCCCGGCAATAGTAATTATTACCTGATGGATATTGACGTGCACCTAAGCCCTGCTACCAATAGCGAAGTGCGGTTGTTAGAATACCGTTACGCAGGCATAGGCATACGTGCAACGGAATTGTGGAATAAAGAAAATAGCACAACGCTGACGTCAGAGGGAAAAGATCGCAAAGGCGCTGATGGCAGTACCGCACGCTGGTGCCTTACGCAGGGGCAACTGGGCAGTGACTATGGCGGGCTGGTGATGATGAGTTATCCTGCTAATTACAACCATCCCGAGCCATTGCGCGTATGGCCCGAAAATTCCAACGGTCGCGGCGATGTTTTCTTAAATTTCTCCCCTACAAAAAATACAGATTGGCTGCTGGAGCCTGGTAAAACTTATGTTTTAAAATACAGGTTCCTGGTGTTTAACAATAAAGTAACCGGAGCAGAGGCAGAAGAAGCCTGGCAAAATTTTGCTAAGCCTCCGGGGGTACACGTATTAAATGTTCAAAAATAATGATGCAATGAGGAAATTATTTGTTCTTGCCCTGTCGGCATTATTCATGCTGCCGGCATTTTCGCAAAAAGTAAACTGGAAAAAAGTAAACGTACTGGTATATACCAAAAATGGTAAAGGTTATGTGCATGATAATATTCCTTACGCAGCAGCGGCCATACAAGAATTTGGAAGGCAACACGGTTTTAAGGTAGATACAAGCGCGGACCCGTCTGTAATGACGGAAGCCAATTTAAAGCAGTACACCATGATCATTTTTCCCAGTACCAATAATGATATTTTTGACAGCGATGCACAGCGCCTCGCTTTTAGAAGATTTATACAGGCCGGCGGCGGTTTTGTTGGCATACATTCTGTAACCGGTACAGAAAGAAATTGGGAATGGTTTAAAATGATGCTGGGCGGAACCTTTTCATGGCACGCAGTATTTCAAAAATATACCGTGCGTGTAATCAACACGGGGCATCCATCCATGAAGGGAACACCTGCCGTGTGGGAAAAAGAAGATGAATGTTATTTTGCAAAAGAAATGCACCCCGGGCCGCAAACCCTTATGGTAAATGATTTTTCAACCATTGATACCTCCAATGCCAGGCATAAAGCATTGCTGCAAAAGAATGCTGGTAATTATGCTAAATTTTATCCTGCAGCATGGGTGTATGATTATGATGGCGGTTATACCTGGTGTACTACGCTGGGCCACGACAAAAAAGATTATTCTGATAAAACCTACCTCAGCCACATTTGGGGTGGCATCAGCTATATTGCCGGCAAAGTGAAAAAGGTTGATTTTTCAAAGGCTTATGCCACCCATCGAGATGATGCGGTAAGATGGTAAGAGATTAACTTTTCCAACGGTTTTCTATAGATTTGATCACGGCCTCAAAGTAGTTCACGCCATTCAGCCTGCTGGCATGGCCAAGCGCACCCGGGCTGAATACGTTTACTTCCATTACTTTATCGCCTACAATATCCAGGCCCACAAAGTACATTCCATCGCGAATGAGTTTGGGCGCTACTGCGTCTACTATGTCCAGTATTTTTTTCGTGATTTTAGGTTTTGAAGGGGTGCCGCCCTGGTGTATATTGCTCCTGATATCGCCACTGGCCTGGGAGCGGTGTATGGCCGCAATCTGCCCATTCACTTCAATCGGTTTGCCATCCAGCAAAAACAGCCTGATATCACCTTTCTTAGCTGCAGGCAAATATTCCTGCACTACAATATAGCCATCTCTGCCAATGGCTTCCACAATCTGGTTAAGGTTTTTAGCATCGCCATCTATCATAAATACGTTTTTACCGCCAGAACCCTGCAGTGGTTTTAAAATAATATGTTTGTTATGGTTGGTATAAAAGTTTTTAATATCAGCAATGCTGCGTGTAATAATAGTTGAGGGCCGCACACTTTCAGGAAAATATTGAAAGTACATTTTGTTGGTTGCTTTGGCTAAGGAGTCGGGGTCGTTTAGTACCATCACACCATTGCGTTTTGCCAACTGGCCAAAAATGATGCCCGCGTATTGCGCCCAGGGTCTTTCCTCAAGGTCGGCGGAGGGATCATTTCTTAAGAATAAAACATCCAGGTCCTTTGCTTCAATTAATTCTTTTTGTGTGGCGGTTATTGCTTCCCAGAAGTTTTTAGGATTTCTAAATCTTTTATCTGGCGCTTTTTTAGCGTGTGCACCCATCAGTTCGTTTTGCGTGTATGCAAAATCCCCCACAGCTATATGGTAGCAGGTGTGCCCCATTTGTACAGCCTGCAAAGCAAGATTGGTGGTGGTATATGTCGGCAGTTCGCTGGCATAATCATTAATTACAAAGCCTATGTTCATGTGTTATTTTTTTTGTGCGCCGCTATGCAGCTGTGTTTTAATTATCAAATGTAATACGCCAAATCAGCATCTCTTATTAAAGCTTATAGCTCTTTCATGTGTTGTAGTTTGAATGGATACTCATTTTAAAGTTTTAAGTCTAATCGTTTATCATTTTAAAAATGTTCCCGTCGTTTTTTACTTTTTCCAGCTTTTCTGAGTATTCAGGAAATAGAAACCTGGGCGTTACCAAAGGCTTTTTTAAAATTCTGCGGTGCACCAGTTCCTGTACAATTGGTAAGTAATCCTGCCTGATCTTACCGATTAATAATTGTGCCAAATCTTTTCCCTGCCTGATGTATTCAATAATATTTAAAAGTCCTTTCAGATAAACCGCGTCTTTTGTAAGTCCGCCCCCGCGATACACGCGCATGCACAGGTTAAAAGCATTTTTTTCTTTGAAATGGTATTTTTCTGTAAGCAACTGAAAAGTGTCTTTAAAGCTTTTGCCACTCACCATTTCATCTACCGCAATCACCCTTGCTGCCAGGGTTCGCATCCTGCTTTTGGTAAGGCCACCGGTAAGGTATTCTGCAAACACAGCAAGGCCTTCCTGCAGTTCTTCATAACCAGGCACGCCAATGGAGAATAGTTCCAGCGGTTGCGCCCTGCCATTGTAAAAGGTCACTACGTGCGTCCCAACTTCGTGCTGTAACAAAGGCATGGCTCTTTTTTTTGAAACAGAAAAATTACTACTGATGTTCAACACACCTTTTGAAACCAGTATGCCTTCAATATCATTGGCAATACGCACCTGATCAGAAATGCGTGCGTCTTGTTGTTTCAGCCATTGAAGTTCCTGCCTTGCCATTTCTGCAAACTCAACCGTAGATAATCTTTCCGCTTCCGCAGTAACTCCGTTATATTCAATGGCCACAAGCAGTGCCTTTGCAATCTCCAGCAAATCATCTGTAACAGGCCCGAAAACCTGTATGCTACTAAGCATAAAATCATGCTTTTCGCGCTCCTGCAGCATGTTCAGCATACGGTCAATTTCTTTTCTTTTATCGCGATATAAAAACGCAATTGTGGGGTCGGTAATTTTTTCAATGGGTAAATTGTACAGTCTTCGTTTAATGAGTTCCGGGTCTACCGGCATTTGCCGGTAATGGAAAACCGGGTTTTGAACGTATCCGGACTTTTTAAAATTCATCCAGGCTTCGTTAGTATTTAAGGGTGTGACCAGCATTAAAAAATCAAACAGTTTGCTGTAAGCAGCAAGCTCCCGGTCAATCTGTATAGCAGTTTTATCAATAGTGGTGGTGCCAAGCATTTGAAAACTATTGATCTTAAAAGAGGTTTGAAGCCTTATAAAATCAAAAATACTTTTACGCAACGCAGCGCTGAAAGCCCTTCGCATTTCACGCAGCAACAGGGGGTAGGGCTCTCCGGTTTCACTGTTAATATAAAAGGGCGCAATTTCAAGCCCCACAAAAGTTACATTGCCTTTTTCTATAGATTCATTGGAGATGAGCGGCTGGGTTTCTTCCGGAGCAGGAGTGCGTTTATCCCGGCTGATGGTAGCCGTTTTTAGCCAGTTATGATTGCTGATTTTATTCAGTTCTGCACATAGTTTTTTAGATACATCATTGGTGCTTTTGTGGCTGGTATGAATGGTAAACGGAAGGGCGTTACTATTAGTGGCCATCCAGATTTCTAACAGTAAAAACCGGTTGTATTGATCGGAAAGTGTTTTGATGATAAGATGGACTATATTCTGTAATAAGGCGTTGTCTTCTGCAATAATGTAGGACGATTCTGTTTTGCCCAGTGTGTTTGAAAAATAATCTTTCTCTTTCTTCGGTAAGCGGTAAACCACCAAAAACGGCGCGGGCTGCTCTATTTTTAGCAAGCCCTGACCGGGAAGCGTGATGTGTATGGGCTCAGCTTTTTTTAACTTATCGTTTATACGGTTCAATATTTTCTGTTCGCTTTCCATTATAATCCTGTAGGATGATATATTGCTTTGTTGGTTAAAAAATCAATAGACTGCGACAGCAAATTATTTAGGCGCAATACATGTGCAATATCTGCCACGCCCGTCCATTCATCCATAAATGTTTTTTTAAATTCAACTGATAGCACGCAGCTTTTGGCGCCGTAGTTATTAATAATTTGTTGTGAAAATGCTCCGCCTTTGAATTTGATATTTTCCCTTGCATCGTACTGTTTTGAGCGAAGGAATTGAGTATAGTCAGTACATAGCTTTTCCCAGTCGGGAGCGTTGTAAAATGTACCTACATTGATCTCGGGATTTTCATCTTTTGCGGCATCCGTAAAAGGATCATCCCTGCGGTGATTATACGAATGCACATCCAAAATGATAACATAGCCGTGCCTGCTGATTGTCTCCTCAATCAAACTTTTTACTGCTTCATAAAAAGCATCATAATCCCTGTGCAATTTTTCTTTTTCTTCAATAGGAAAATGTTTCCAAGTGGTAAGTCCCCACGCATCTTCAGGCTTTTCATAAATAGCTTTTTCTTTCATGCGGTTCAGGTCAATTTGAAATCGGGAACTGCTGACCGTAATTTTTGTAACAGGCAGGTCTGCGATCATAAATCCTGTGTAAGGATCTTCTTCCCGGCTACGCTGCTGTTCATTTAAAAATAAATGGGGCCTCAACGATTCGTAAATATCATGCCCATCGTGTATGGCAGTGGCGATAACGGAGGTATATCTGTTTTCAATCTGAAAAAAAGCACTCATATGCCTGAGCATGAGCAAAAAACAAGCCAGTGAAATGTATTGGAAGTACCTATGGAAACTTTCTGAATACTGTGTATTTCAAAATCACTTCAAGCAGCAACCAGCCAAGTGCCGCCAGTATAAGTGGTAAAAACATTTCTTTGATCTCTTTGTAATTGATGATTTCAACTTTTGATTTTTCAAGACTGTCTATTTGGGCATAAATGGCCTGTAAACTTGCTTTATCAGTAGCGCGGTAATATCGGCCTCCGGTTTCTGTGGCAATGCGGTTGAGCAGGCTTTCGTCAATATAATTTCTTACGATTACGCCACCTTCGCCGCGCACCAGTTGATCTGCAGAATTGAGATTGGAGCCAAGGCCGATGGTGTACACACGTACCTGATTAGCTTTTGCAATTTCCATGGCCATTACCGGATCAATAATGCGGGTGGGCGGCGCATCTTCCTTACCATCTGTAAGCAATATCACTACTTTTGATTTGCTGTTTCCTTTAATAATGCGATTTACTGAGGTTGCCAGTCCTTCGCCAATCAAAGTTCCGGGCTCCAGGTAGCCGCCATCCATAATTTTAAGATTATTAAGCTGGCTGAGTACGGTATTTTTATCAAAGGTGAGCGGCACTTTAGTAAAGCTTTCGCCGGCAAATATTACCAGCCCTATGCGATCAACAGGGCGGTTTTTTACAAATTCAATCGCCACTTCTTTTGCCACCCTGAAGCGGTAAGGCTTCACATCTTCCGTGCCCATACTGCCGCTTACATCCAGACACAATATAATATCAATGCCTTCGCCTTCACTGCGGCTCATGGCTGTTTGATGCTGCGGGCGCGCCAGCGCCATAACCAGACAAAGAATGGCAAAGAGGCGTAAGATAAATGGCAGGTGGCGAAACCTGACTTTAAAAGTTTGTGGTGCATTTTTGTCCAGGCCCGATGACAGCATAGATCCTTGCTTTTTTTCGCTGCTGAGGTAGTGCCATATCAGCAAAGGAATGATCGACAGGAAAATAAAATTTTCCGGCCAAACAAATTTGATGCTTTGTAACCAGTCGTAGATCAAGGCTCTTTACGGCTTCGCCTGTTAGGGGAAGCATTTTTTAAAGGATGTTTATTAATGATGGCCTGCGCCTGTTTTCTTTTTACTTCTTCTTCAATATGATCAATAGATTGCTCCACCACTTCGTATGCTGATACTGCTTCGTCATCATCAGGATCGTACTTTGCAAATTTTACAAAATCGCTCAGCAGCAGCACCTGGCGCAGGCTGGTATATTTTGCAGAAGCCTCTTCAAACAGCGGTTTTAGTTTTTCTGAAAGATCGTTGGACGTTTGCTGCAAAGAGCTGATGCCCGTGCGTGCTCTTACATAATTTCTAAAAATGCTAACCAGGGTTTCATAAAAAATAATTTCCTCTGGCTGTTGCTGATTCAATGCTTTTAACCTTTTTTTAGCTTCGTGGTAAGGCGGGTCTTTTGCCTGAGAAAAGAACTTCAGTTTTTTTTGCGTGGCAAAATATATCATCATTACTAAAAGCAAAACAGCCGCTATTGCAAGCGCTATCCACAACAACACCCGGTTCTTATCAACGGGCACATTGCGCACATCCTGTATGTCGTGGTAAGGTTGATTGGGATCGAACGGCGATGTAAAAACTACGTTCATGAGCAGGCTGTTGGTTCTTACAAACTGGCTTAAGCGAAACTGCGGGATAACCCACTGGCCTGAGTCGAAGCTGGTCAGCTGAAAGTATTGCCTGATGATCGTTGCGCCACCTTCTTCAGTCCTGTAAATACTATCTTTTCTTAAAAATTCAAAGTGGGGAATGCTGTCAATTTGAAACGGCTCTATGTTTCGGCCGGCGGGGGCTCTTATTTCAAGCGTAAGCCAGAAAGGTTCGCCCAGCAAGATGGTATCCTTATCGGCGCTGGCCTTTACCAGCGCCAGTTGTGCAACCACAGCCTGTGAGAAAAATAACGACAGTATTAAAAAAATATATTTCGTCAACACAATAAATTTTATACCGGTAGGATGCTTTACAAAGCTTTTTGCATCCTGCTTTTAAAAAACCTTTGAAGCACATACACGTAATCATCTCCTGTTTTTAAATGCAACAGGTCACTGCCTGCTTTTTTAAAAACTTCAGCGCTGTAAGAGGTGATCTTAAAAAATTCTTCCTGGTGCTTTTTGCGCACATAAGCATTGCCAGTGTCTACCCATTGCATGTCCCCGGTTTCTGCATCAGTAAACTGTACCAGCCCGGCGTCAGGCAACTCCATGTCCATTTTATCATAAATCTTTACGCCAATAATGTCGTGTTTTTTGCCTGCCACGCGAAGGGCATCTTCATAATTGGCATCAATAAAATCGCTTAAAATAAAGGCAATGCTGGTGCGCTTGATGGCGTTGTTAAAATATTTTATCGCCGTGTTGAGGCTGGTTCCTTTGCCTACTGGTTCCAGGCTCAACATTTCGCGTATGATGAACAGCGCATGTTGCCTGCCCTTTTTGGGCTGGATGTATTTTTCAATTGTATTGCTGTAAAAAATGGCGCCTACTTTATCTCCGTTAGCAACCGCCGAAAACGCAAGCACGGCAGCTATTTCGGTAGCCACATCTCTTTTGCGGCCATAAGTTGTGCCAAACATCGAACTGTTACTGATGTCTATCAGCATCATCACGGTCAGTTCCCGCTCTTCCTCAAACACTTTGCTGTAAGGGTGCCCAAAGCGTGCTGATACGTTCCAGTCAATAAACCGCACATCATCGCCCGCGGCATACTCGCGCACTTCTTTAAACGACATGCCTCGCCCTTTAAAAGCACTGTGATACTCTCCGCTAAAAATATCCTGCGCGAGTTTTTTGCTTTTAATTTCTATCTCTCTTACTTTTTTTAATATTTCTTCGCGTGTACGCAATGCTCAGATATTATTTAGTTGCCCAGCAGTTGAATTTCTATCAGCCACGTTGCGTCGCACACTTCAACTATTGAATACATCTGTACAAAATTAAATTATCAAATTCTTACATTTTTTTTTATTCCCCCATTTCCTCTTTTTCACATTTTCAAATTGCCAAATTGTTCTCAGGGCACATTCACCTGCCGTAAAATTTCTGCAATAATGTTTTCGCTGTTCACGTTTTCGGCCTCTGCTTCGTAAGTTAGGCCAATCCGGTGGCGCAGCACGTCGTAAGCAATGCTGCGAATGTCTTCGGGAATCACAAAGCCGCGTTTGTTTAAAAATGCCTGCGCCTTGCCAGCCAGCGCCAGGTTGATGCTTCCGCGTGGCGATGCACCATAAGAAATGAGCGGCGCTAATTTCTCCAAAGAATAACGCCCGGGATAACGGCTAGCAAAAACAATATCAAGTATATAACGTTCCACTTTTTCATCGAGATAGATTTCGCGCACCAGGTTTTTTGCATCCATCACTTCCTGAACATTTACTACGGGTTTAATTGCTGGCAAGGCCATAGATTGCACATTGCTGCGCAAAATGAGTTGTTCCTCCGGCATTTCAGGATAGCGCACGATTACTTTCATAATAAACCGGTCTACCTGCGCTTCGGGAAGGGGATAAGTGCCTTCCTGCTCCAGCGGATTTTGGGTAGCCAGAACCAGGAAAGGATTGGGAAGCGTGTGGGTGGTTTCGCCAATAGTTACCTGCCGTTCCTGCATGGCTTCCAGCAAAGCAGACTGTACTTTTGCCGGCGCACGGTTGATCTCATCTGCCAAAATAAAATTGGCAAAGATGGGCCCTTTGCGCACCACAAATTCGTTTTGCTGCTGGTTATAAATAAGTGTTCCAATAACATCGGCTGGCAACAGGTCCGGCGTAAACTGTATGCGGCTGAAATGCGCATCAATAGCTGTGGCCAACGATTTAATGGTAAGCGTTTTGGCCAGTCCGGGCACGCCTTCCAGCAATACGTGGCCATTGCTGAGCAAGCCTATCAAAAGTCTGTCGAGCATGTGTGACTGGCCTACGATCACATGGCTGACTTCATTTCTTAGCCTGTCTACAAATGTGCCTGCTGTGTCTATGCGCTCATTGAGGCGTTTAATATCTTCTGCAGTTTTCATATATTTTATATTTCCTTACGGGTAGTAAAAAATCTAAAAAATGTATTGCGTGTTATAATTATCAAATAAAAGTAATCAGCTTAAATACCGTCCTACTATCGGCATTCTTCTGCCTACGCCAAAAGCTTTATAACTTACCCTGATGATGGGGCAGAACTGGTTGCGCTTGTATTCATTCATGTTGACCATTTTTAAAATTCTTGCCACCAATTTTTCATCATATCCTTCGGCTACAATTTCCTTCGGCCCCAGGCGGTCTTCTATATAATTGAAAAGGATGGTATCGAGTTCATCATAATGAGGCAGGCTGTCGCTATCTTTCTGATCAGGCCTTAACTCGGCTGATGGCGCTTTGTAAATGATATGTTCGGGAATGATTTCTTTTTTTCTATTAATGTATTTAGCCAATGCATATACCTGCGTTTTATAAACATCGCCCAAAACGCTGATGCCGCCGGCCATATCGCCATATAAAGTACCGTAGCCTGTAGCCAGCTCGCTTTTGTTGGATGTGTTGAGTAAGATATACCCAAACTTATTGGCAACAGCCATTAACAGGTTGCCACGCGCGCGGCTCTGGATGTTTTCTTCTGCTATACCAAAGGGCAAATCTTTAAACAATGGCTGCAGCTCCCTAAGAAAAGCATCGTAAATATTTTTAATGGCGATGATGTGATAGGGATTGCCTAAAATATGGCTTAACTTTTCAGCATCGCTTACCGAGTGGGATGTGGAATATTGCGAAGGCATTAAAAGCGCGATGACATTTTCTTTGCCCAACGCTTCTACTGCAAGAGCCAGCACCACGGCGCTGTCAATACCACCTGATGATCCGAGAATGGCTTTCTGAAATCCCATCTTGGCAAAATAATCTTTAATACCCATGATGAGCGCCTGGTGGATCTCTGTAATATTTTTTGCATCACGCAGGTAATCCAATGTGTTTCTGCCGGCGCGTACATCACGCGCAGAAAAGAATACATCATTGCTGGTTAGGTTTTGTATTGTGGATGCATTAAGTGATGTGTGATCTACTACTAAATAATCTTCTTCAAAATATTTTGCTTCAGCCACTTTATTGCCTGCGCTATCATACACAAGGCTGCCACCGTCAAACACGATCTCTGTTTGTGCGCCTACAGCGTTGCAATACACCATGGGTAAACCATATTTGAGCGTGTGTGCTTTTACAATACTGTTGCGTACTACATCCTGGGCATAGTTGTAAGGAGATGCAGACAGGTTGATCATAATGTCGGGCTGCAATTTAATCAACTCTTCCATGGGCGTAGTACGGTAGAGCGGGTTTTCGCCCATGTTCCAGATGTCTTCGCAAATGGTTACCGCCAGTTTGAGGCCTTTAAATTCAACAATGTTCCACTCGCTGGCAGGTTCAAAATAGCGGTATTCATCAAAAATATCGTAGTTGGGCAAAAGCGTTTTATGCACCATGGCCTTTACCTGTTTTTCATACAGCAGGTAAGCCGTGTTGTAAAGATCTTTGCCTTCAGGTTCAGCATTGCGGGCAGGCGCGCCTATTAAGACCCCGATTGTATCTGCATGTGTGCTTATGGCATCAATGGCGGCATAGCATTTATTTATAAAATCTTCAAATTCTAAAAAATCCCGTGGAGGATAACCGCATACGCTCAGCTCGGGGAATACAACAAGGTCAGCACCATTTTGCTTTGCCCATTGAATACCTTCAATAATTTTTTTGGTATTGGCATCAAAATTTCCAATGTGATAATTTTGCTGTGCTAAGGCTATCTTCATTGTTTATATTTAGTGTAGTTACAAATGTAACCTTATCATAACAAAAATTGAACCGCCTGATGCACGCGCTGTATTTTAACTATCCCAATGCCTGTAAAATATCGTACTTGGTAATAATGTGGAAATTGCCGACTTCATCTTTGCTTAACACAGCGCCATTGTGCCGTGTAATCAGTTGCTTTAATTTCTCAACCGGGGTATGGTAATCAACCACGGTCAGCGGCGGCTCCTGCACAGCACTGATGAATTCTGTTTTTAGATCGGGGTTGGAGAATATCTTTTGAAACAATCCGTTTTCGCTTATCGCGCCGGAAGGCTCTCCGTTCAGCATCACGGGAATGTTCTCAATGTCATATTTTTTCATCAGTTCCACAGCATCGGCTACGGTTTGTGTGGGTTGCAGTGTAATAAGTTGGGCGGCCTCCGGCCTTGAATTAATAATGTCTTTAAAAGTTTTTACTTCTAAAAAGCCACGCTCCATCATCCATTGATCGTTATAAATCTTTCCCACATAACGGCTGCCATGGTCGTGTAAAATACAAACCACCAAGTCGCTGCTTTTAAGGCTGCTGCGCAACTGCATCAGCCCTTGCAAACAACTGCCGGCGCTATATCCGCAAAACAGGCCTTCTTCTTTTGCAAGTTTTCGAGCCATTATGGCCCCGTCTTTATCGGTTACCTGCACAAAATCATCAATCACGCCCATATCGTAATTTTTAGGCACAAAGTCTTCACCAAAACCTTCGCTAAAGTAGGGGTGCACTTCATTTATGTCTACTTCGCCGGTCTTAAAATATTTTGTAAGCAGTGATCCATAGGCATCAACCGCCCATATCTTAATATCAGGATTTTTTTCTTTTAAAAATTTTGCTACACCTGTAATGGTGCCGCCGGTACCTGCGGTGCAAAGCACATGGGTAACCTTGCCATTCGTTTGTTCCCATATTTCCGGCCCTGTAGTTTCATAATGCGCTAACCTGTTGGCAAGGTTATCGTACTGGTTCATGTGGTAGCTGTTAGGAATTTCTTTAGCCAGCCTGGCCGCCACGCTGTAGTAGCTTTGGGGATCATCAGGTTCCACGTTGGTAGGGCATACGATCACTTCTGCGCCCAGCGCTTTCATGACATCGGCTTTTTCTTTTGATTGTTTGTCAGTTGTTACAAACACGCACTTATACCCCTTTACGATGGCGGCAAGTGCCAGACCCATCCCGGTGTTGCCGCTGGTACCTTCAATAATGGTTCCCCCGGGTTTTAGTTTGCCTTCCTGCTCTGCCACTTCCACCATTTTCAAAGCCATGCGGTCTTTGATGCTGTTGCCGGGATTGAAATAATCTACTTTGGCCACAACAGTGCAGGGCAGGTCTTTGGTGATCTTGTTCAACCTGATCATAGGTGTGTTACCAATGGTTTCGAGAATGTTGTTTTTTATATTCATATCTGAAACATGTTTATAGGAAATTTGTCAACCTAATAACTTGTCAACGTGTCCATTATTTTGACACGACCTCAATCGCC
This sequence comes from Bacteroidota bacterium, assembly GCA_023423285.1. Classification (GTDB taxonomy): domain Bacteria; phylum Bacteroidota; class Bacteroidia; order Chitinophagales; family Chitinophagaceae; genus Niabella. Next base: position 34,662 of record JAFAFV010000018.1, on the reverse strand, counting down.
TTCAACACTACCGGATCTTTACTGTTGAGCACCTGATAATAACCGTTATCTCTCCACTTAAACCTGGCAAGCGAGGCTTCCATCCTGTCTTCCACGCGTTGTTTTTCTGCCGGTGGTATGCCAGACAGGTTTACGGTATCTCTTTTAGACCAATCTACAAATCGCGACCACATCACAGCGGAAGGCTCAAAATCTTTTAAATATTCAGCAGGTGTTTTATAGGGATCCAGAATTTGGCGATTGTCAAGGTAATAATGAAATACAAAATCGTTGAATGAACCGTTGAAAAACAATTTATGTATTTCCCTGGAGTATCTGGATGTGTCAAGTCCCACAAAAATATCAGGAGTTATACCGCCCCCACCATATAAAATACGACCTGAAGGGGTTTTATACTGTTTGCCATTTTGAGGTTTCACGCTGTCTGCAAAATAGGCTTCGCCGGAGGCAAACCTGTTCCACACCTCATCCATATACACTTTTCTGCCCTGGTCGTAAGACCTTTGAATGCTTCTGCCCAGGGGCGTGTAATATCTTGAAACAGTAAGTTTGATTGCAGAACCATCGCTGAGCGGGAACATTTCCTGTACCAGGCCTTTTCCAAACGTTCTGCGGCCAATAATGGTTGCCCTGTCCCAATCCTGCAGGGCGCCTGCTACAATTTCACTGGCGCTGGCAGAAAGTTCATCCACCAATACTGCCAATTTTCCGGTTTCAAAAATGCCAGGCCTGATGCAGCGGTATTCTTTTTTAGGGCTATTGGTGCCCTCTGTATAAACCACCATTTTATCGCCGCTTAAAAACTCATCTACAATTTCAATAGCCTGATCCATGTAACCACCACCGTTGCCACGCAGGTCAAAGATCAGTTCTTTCATACCTTGTTCTTTCAGTCGCTCCATGGCTATCATAAATTCTTTATAGCTGGTATTGGTAAACCTGTCGAAGAATTTTATATACCCTGTGGAATGATTGATCATGTAAGCGGCTACGATCATTGGCGTTTCTACATGGCCCCTAATTACTTCTATGGTAATGCGTTTGCCAGTGCGTATGATATCAAGTTTTGCCTTGGTGCCGCTTTCGCCCCGTATAAGATTCCTGATCTTTGTAGTTGTGATATCCTTACCCGTAAGCGGGCTTCCATTCACGCTTATAATCTGGTCTCCGATCTGTACACCGGCTTTATCGCTTGGTCCGCCAGAGATCACATAGGTTACATTAACGGTATCTCTTAAAAGATTGAACTCAACACCAATACCCTGAAAATTTCCCGAAAGCCCCACATGAGCCTCTTTCACTTCAACCGGTGGAAGATAAACAGAATGAGGGTCAAGCCCGCTCATCATTTCCCTTATGGCGTTAGCCTGCAGTGTGTCAATTTTTAGCGAGTCAACATATTTTAGCCGAATAATATCGAGTGCTTCCTGCAAACTATTGCTTGTGCTGGTTTTAAAAAAACCGGTATTGGGCTGAGTTCTGCTGAATTTATATCCGATAAACATCCCTGCTATTAAAACTATTGAAAACAGCAATGGGAGCCATACCTCGTACTTTCTTTTCATATTAAAGTTGTGCGGCCCGCAAAATAGATAAAGTTTACTGTTTCAGAAAATGCGATGTGCTTATTATAGAACCTATAACATTTTATACTCAGGAACCAGAATAATGCATTAAATCATAACTAATTTTCTCATTTCCACAGGTTTTCCACATTAAATCACAGCATATTAACACAGTATTTTAAAAAATCAATGTGAATATTCCTCAAATGTAATGATAGCTTGGGTTTCAGCAGCATTTAATATGTGGATAAATGATTGTCAATTAAAATTGGTTTAAAAGTGGGAAAAAGTGTTATTTTGTGGGAGATATTGCTATTATTATTTTTTTAAACGAATTATGACAGGCCTCATTGGTGAATTTGAAGTTACGCTCGACGCGAAAGGACGCTTTTTACTGCCCTCTGGCTTTAAGAAGCAACTTGCTGAAGGTGACGATGTTCGCTTTGTCATAAACCGTGGTATTGAAAACTGTTTAAGCATTTATTCCATGAGTTCCTGGCAGCCACTTGCTGAAAAAATAAATGCCCTGAATGATTTCAATCCAAAGGTACGGGAGTTTAAAAGATTGTTTTTGAACGGCGCCACGTTTGTAGAGCCCGACAGTGCCGGAAGAATTTTAATACCTGCCCGGCTTAAAGAATATGCAGGACTTGAGAAAGAGGCCGTAATGATGGGCATTGGCGAAAAAATGGAATTGTGGGATAAACGTAAATATGAAAAGCTCTTTGATTCAACTACCCCTGACCAATTGAACGACCTGGCAAATGAAGTGATGGGCGGTTTGTAGTAATTAACTGACAAACAGTTTATGACTGATAAAGAACAAATACAAAAACAGTCTGCAAACCAGCAGGAAAGCAAATACCATGTGCCGGTACTGCTGCACGAAACCATTGAGGCATTGAATATAAAACCTGATGGTGTGTATGTGGATTGCACATTTGGCGGAGGCGGTCATGCGAGGGCAATACTCGACAAACTTGACACAAATGGCAAATTGGTGGCTTTTGACCAGGATGCTGATGCACAGGCAAATGTTCCTCAAGATGATCGCGTACTGTTTGTTGCACAAAACTTCAGGCATCTGAAAAAATTTCTAAGGCTAAATGGTATTACGGCAGTGCATGGCATACTGGCCGATCTGGGTGTAAGCAGCCACCAGTTTGACGCGCCAGAGCGCGGTTTTAGCACCCGGTTTGATGCTCCTTTAGATATGCGTATGGACAGGAGGCAACCGGTAACGGCTTTTGATGTAGTGCGCAATTACAGCGAGCAGCAAATGCATAAAATGTTTGAGCAGTATGGTGAAGTGACCAATGCAAAAACACTTGCTAAAACCATTGCCGGGGTTCGTGGGCATTTGCCTTTGCAAACTATAGAGGGTTTTAAAAACGCACTGCGGCCGATAGTAAAAGGAAATCCTAACAAATATTTTGCACAGGTATTTCAGGCGTTGCGGATTGAAGTGAATGAAGAAATGGAAGCGTTGAAAGAGTTGCTGCAACAGGCAAAGGATGTTTTAATACCGGGTGGCCGTATAGCGATTATTACGTTTCATTCAATAGAAGACAGGATTGTAAAGAATTTTTTTAAAGAAGGAAGTTTTGATCAAAAGGAAGAAAATCCTTTTATCAATACTGAAAGAAACAGTGGGTTGAAGATTATTACTAAAAAACCGGTTGGCGCCGGTGCAGATGAGTTAAGACAAAACAACAGGGCGCGCAGCGCCAGGCTAAGAGTGGCAGAGAAAGTTAATAAGGTTTAGACACGTTGGCATTTAAAAAAGTGCATAACAATTAATAAATAAAATGCATCAGGCAAAGAAAAATGTAAAAATTAACTGGAAAGGATGGTTGAATTACCAGTCTATAGTAAAGCAGGTGCCCTTTTTATTCTTCCTTGCTTTTCTGGCTGTTATTTATATATATAATGGCCACATGGCTGATAAAACTGTGCGTAAGATCAATGCAATTGCTAAGGAAGTGAAGGAACTGGAGTGGGAGTATAAAAGTTTAAAAAGCGAAGTAATGTTTCGAAGCAAACCCAGTGAGCTTGTAAAAGCATTGCAACCACTTGGATTGAACGAATTGAATGAATCGCCTTACGTTTTAAGAGATACTGCTGAAGCATATTTAACACAAACAATAAACCGCTCAGATATTGGAAATTAAGAAAGACATATTATGGCGGGTGTATATCTGTTTTATAGGCATCATTGTATTAGCTGTTATGATTATGGGAAAAGCAACGATCATTCAACGCTTACAAGGTGACTACTGGCGCAGTATGGGTGATAGTATGCATCAGAAGATTGTGGAGCTTAAAGCAGAGCGTGGTACCATCTTTAGTGAGGATGGGCAAATGCTTAGTACATCTATTCCGCAGTTTGATATATACATGGATTTTAAAGCAGATGGCCTGCGTGATAAGGGTGGAAAGATCTATAAGCAATACATTGATTCTTTTGCTATGCGAATGGCTGGCTATTTTGGTGACAAAACAGCTGCAGCATATAAAGCTGAATTTGATGAAGCCTATGCAAAGGGCAGCCGCTATTATTGTTTAAAAAAGAAAATTTCTTTTGCTGATTATAAAGCGCTTCGCGACTTTCCTTTAATCCGTTTGGGTAAAAATAAAAGCGGCATTATTGTAGAAGAAAACAGCAAACGCATTGCGCCTTTTGGTTTGCTTGCCAACAGAACAATCGGCCTGAGCCGTGAATATATTAACAGTGATGGCAAAGTAAAAAAAATGAACGTGGGGCTTGAGATGAGCTATGACAGCCTGCTGGAAGGACAGAATGGCCAGCGCCTTGTTCGTTTCATCAGAGGTGGCGCAGTGCCTGTGGAGGGTTTTCAGGTAGAGCCTGAAAATGGCAGAGACATTTATACAACGATTGATATAAACATTCAGGATATAACGACCAATGCGTTGTTGAAAATGCTTCAACAATCGCAGGCACAATACGGCACTGCCATTGTAATGGAAACCAAAACTGGTAAAATTAAAGCCATTGCAAACCTTGGTCGTGCTGCCGATGACACTGCTTATTGGGAAAGGGATAACTATGCACTTCGTGTAACAGAGCCTGGCTCCACCATTAAACTGGCAACATTTTTAGCTACGCTTGACAAAGGTACTTCAAAGCCCGGAGACCTTATAGAAGTGGGCGGCACCGGAAGAATGCACGTAGGCCCACGGGTGATCACCGATGCGCACAGAATGTATAAGCCGGTATTAACTGTTGAAGAGTGCATCGCGCACAGCTCAAATGTGGGTATGGGTAAAATGGCTTTAAAAGGATTTGGTGCATCGCCGCTGGAGTTTAAAGACTACCTGACAAAATATTATTTAGATCAAAAATCAACCATTGACCTTCCTTACGTTCCCAACCCCAGAATTGCATCGCTGGAAAAAAGCCATGGAGGTCTGATGAACCTTTTGACCATGAGTTTTGGCTATGCATTGCAGGTAAGCCCTATGCAAACGCTTACGCTTTATAATGCCATTGCCAACAATGGCGTGATGGTAAGTCCTTATCTTGTAAGCAGCGTGATGAATAAAGGAGTGCCTGTAAAACAAATGCATCCCGTTGTGCTCAATAAAGAAATTTGTAAGCCCCAAACGCTTGACGCAGCCAAAAGAGCATTGGAGCTAACCATTTCTGAAGGATCAGGAAAAAATGTATTTAAAGATATGCCATTTATGGTGGCAGGTAAAACTGGTACCGCACGCATTGCAGACGGTAATACAAAATATGGTCACGGCATTTACCAGGCTTCATTTGCAGGCTATTTTCCGGCAAATAATCCGCAGTATTCCTGCATTGTTTTGATCAGAACCAGGGCCGGCGCGGGTTTGTATTACGGCGGGCAGCTTGCTGCGCCTGTTTTTAAAGAAGTGGCTACAAAAGTTTATTCAATGTATGTAGAACAGAAAACACCAAAAAGCTATGAAGGAGCTGTGGACAGCGCCAGGTACTTTTATGCAGGCAGCGCTAATGCCATTAAAAATGTTTTGAGCTTTTTGCAAATTCCTTATGTTGATTCTATTCAGCAAAGCCAGTGGGCAAACATGTATGCAGGAAATAATAAACCAGTTGTAAAGCACAACCTGGTAAAAGATAAACTGATGCCGAATGTAAGAGGTATGGGCCTGCGTGATGCGATCAGGTTGCTGGAGCCAATCGGGTTGCGGATAGAAGTTTCGGGCAACGGAAAAGTAGCTGCCCAAAGTATTGAAGCGGGTTTGCCATTTGCAAAAGGGCAGGTAGTGCGGCTAAAGTTAAGTTAAGATTCGGACAGGTGGGATCAGGTATTTATATAACAATAAAATCATAAATCTTTTTGCTGTTACAGGATATACTATACAAAACAAAATTACAGTCAGTACAAGGAAGTACAAACGTAGAGGTGAGGGATGTTTGTATAGACAGCAGAAAGACGGGGCCGGGAGCAGCTTTTGTAGCAGTAAAGGGAACAGTTACAGATGGCCATGAGTTCATTGACATTGCGGTTCAAAATGGTGCAATAGCAATTGTTTGCGAAGTGTTGCCCACTGCATTGCATGAGCATGTTACTTACGTGCAGGTGCAAAATAGTGCGGCGGCCGCGGGAGTAATGGCGCATAATTTTTATGGAAGCCCGTCCAAAAAATTAAGCCTTATAGGTATTACTGGAACTAATGGCAAAACCACTATAGCCACCGTTCTGTTTAAATTGTTTCAATCCTTGGGTTATCGTTGCGGCTTATTAAGCACGGTTCAAAATCAAATTGATGATGAGGCATTGGACGCAACACACACAACGCCAGATGCCATTAGTTTAAACAAACTGCTGGCACGCATGGCAGACAGTGGTTGCGGATACGTGTTTATGGAAGTAAGTTCACACGCCATTCATCAGCATCGGATTGAAGGCTTGCAGTTTGCAGGTGGTATATTCAGCAACATTTCTCATGATCATCTGGATTATCACAAAGACTTTCAGGAGTACATCCGCGTAAAGAAAATGTTCTTTGACGGTTTGCCAAAAGGTGGGTTTGCGTTAACTAATACAGATGATAAGCGCGGGATGGTAATGGTGCAAAACACGGCAGCAGTCATAAAAACATACAGTCTTAAGTCGGCCAGTGATTTTAAAGGTAAGATACTTGACAACGGCATTCTGGGATTACACATGATGGTTGACGATCAGGAAGTGCATTTCAGGCTGATAGGTGAGTTCAATGCCTACAACCTTTTGGCTGTGTATGGTGCAGCCATGTGCCTGAAAGAAGAAAAGCAGGAAGTGCTGCAGCATTTAAGCAGCCTTACAGGAGCCGAAGGGAGGTTTGATTATATGGTATCGCCCAATGATAAAGTGATCGCCATTGTTGATTATGCCCACACGCCGGATGCTTTGCTGAACGTGCTGACAACGATCAAAAAATTAAAAAAAGGATTTGAGCAGGTGATTACCGTGGTGGGATGCGGCGGCAACAGGGACAAAGCTAAAAGGCCCGTTATGGCAGAGGTGGCCACCAGCCACAGCGATAAAGTGATTTTTACAAGTGACAATCCACGCACTGAAAATCCTTTTGAAATTATAAAAGATATGGAAGCAGGTGTGCCTGCAGCAGCGCGTAGAAAATGCCTTTCAATAGCAGATAGAAAAGAGGCCATTAAAACAGCAATCAGCCTGTCCAATGCAGAGGATATTGTTTTGGTAGCAGGCAAGGGCCACGAAAATTACCAGGAGGTGAATGGTGTAAAAAACCATTTTGATGATAAGGAAGTAGTAAAAGAAGTGTTTGAATTATTAGACAAATAAAAGTTCCGGGGGTTATGCTTTATCACTTATTTGAATGGTTTAAAGAAGCAGGGATCAATTTTCCAGGCCGCAACCTGATGGAATTTATCACCTTCAGGGTAATGATGGCTGTGCTGCTGGCTTTGATCATTTCACTCGTTTATGGAAAGAAACTCATCAACATGCTTCGCAGAAGGCTTGTGGGTGAAACTGTAAGAGACCTGGGGCTTGCAGGCGAACAGGCGAAAAAAGGTACGCCCACCATGGGAGGTGTTATAATCATACTTGGTATTATGATTCCCACGCTGCTTTTTGCAAAGTTAAATACGGTTTATATCATTTTAATGCTAATAGCTACCGTTTGGCTGGGTGCCATTGGCTTTATGGATGATTACCTGAAGCTAAGAGCTAAAAGGCTGGCTCAAAAACAGGGCGCGGCTTATCAAAAAGGAGATAAGGATGGTCTGGCAGGATGGTTTAAAATATTAGGCCAGGTAGGACTGGGAATATTAGTTGGTGCAGTTCTTTATTTTAACAGCAACGTGGTAATATGGCGTGAGTATACTGGCACACCGCGCGCTGGGGATACAACCATCATTACAAGAGAAGTGAATAAAGAACTGCGGCATTTTGTAGCAACAAAAGAGCCCATCACAACTATTCCTTTTGTAAAAGATCATGAGTTCAGGTATTCCAGGCTGATGCCGGAATCGCTGAGAGAATATACCTGGGTGCTGTACATTTTGGTAGTGATATTCATCATCACCGCAGTGTCCAATGGTTCAAATATTACAGACGGGTTAGATGGGCTGGCCACAGGCACTTCGGCATTGATAGGCGTGATGCTGGGCATATTTGCTTACGCCAGTGGCAACTTTGTGCTGGCCGATTATTTGAACATTATGTACATACCTAACCTTGGCGAACTGACCATTTTTATAGCTGCTATGATTGGCGCCTGCGTGGGATTTTTATGGTACAACTCTTATCCGGCGCAGGTTTTTATGGGTGATACCGGAAGTTTAACATTGGGAGGACTTATCGCAGCCATCGCAATCATTGTGCATAAAGAATTGTTGATACCCATTTTTTGTGGTGTGTTCCTGGTAGAGAATGTAAGCGTGATGCTGCAGGTGGCATACTTCAAATACACTAAGAAGAAATATGGCGAAGGCAGGCGAATATTTTTAATGAGCCCGCTGCATCACCACTATCAAAAGAGAGGTTATCATGAAGCAAAAATTGTAACGAGGTTTTGGATCGTGCAAATATTACTGGTTGTGATCTGTATTGTTACACTAAAGTTAAGATAGAAAGAAAACTAATTAAAACGAGTTGAATCAACATTGAATAAAAAAATTACCATACTGGGCGGAGGCGAAAGCGGTGTTGGTGCAGCTTTGCTGGCAAAGCAAAAAGGATATGAAGTTTTTTTATCTGATGGCGGTTCTTTGAAAGAGGTATATCGTAACGCACTGAACCTGGAAAGTATTGCATGGGAAGAAGGCGGGCACAGTGAAGAAAGAATTTTATCGGCAAATGAAATCATTAAAAGCCCTGGCATACCAGAAACCAATGCGCTAATAAAAAAGATACGGGAAAAAGAAATACCGGTTATCAGTGAAATTGAGTTTGCATACCGGTACGCTGGTGATAGTAAAGTTATAGCTGTAACAGGCAGCAATGGTAAAACTACCACCACCTCGCTCATCTACCATATTTGTAAAACGGGTGGGCTGGATGTAGCACTGGTGGGCAATATTGGCGAGTCGTTTGCAAAGCAGGTAGCCATTGATCCCAGGAAGGTGTACGTGGTAGAGATTAGCAGTTTTCAACTGGATGATATCATAAGTTTCAGGCCGCATGTAGCAGTGCTTACCAATATCACCGAGGATCATTTGGACCGTTACGATTTCAATTTTAAAAACTATATCAAAAGCAAGTTCAGAATCATTGAAAATCAAAAGGCAGGAGATTACTTCATTTACAACAGCGATGATGAAGTGACCATGAAATATTTGGAACAATTTAATATTTACTCAACCCAATTACCAATTAGCATGAGAAACGAAAACAATGCGGCTTTTATTAAGGACGGCGAAATGTACGTAAGAACAGGCGAAGAAATGATGACAATGAGCATTTATGATTTTACGCTAAAAGGCAAACACAACCAGTACAATACTATGGCAGCATGTGTAACAGGTGCTACGATGGACATTAGAAAAGAAAAGATTCGCGAAGCTGTGCAAACTTTTCAAAATCTTGAGCACAGGATGGAGCATGTGGCAAGCATCAGAGGAGTGGAATTTATAAATGACAGTAAAGCTACCAATGTAAACTCCGCATGGTTTGCACTGGAGAGTATGGACAAGCCGACTGTGTTGATTTTGGGTGGCGTAGACAAAGGCAATGATTATAGCCTTATAGCAGAAATGGTGAAGGAGAAAGTAAAAGCTATTGTTTGCCTGGGCGTGGATAACAAAAAAATTCATGACGCGTTTGACAATATTGTGCCTATTGTGGATACAGACAGTGCTGAAGCAGCGGCCAGCACTGCATTTGGGCTGGCATGTGTAGGCGATGTGGTATTGTTGAGCCCTGCCTGCGCCAGCTTCGATTTGTTTAAAAATTATGAAGACCGTGGCACACAGTTTAAAAGTGCAGTAATCAATTTATAATATTCTATCAGCCATTAACGGCAGAACACAATAATAAATATGTCGGCAACAGCAGAAATATCAGGCAATCAAAATTACCAGCAAACCGGCTGGCGCGACCACCTGCACAAACATACGGGCGGTGATAAAGTGATATGGGCGCTTGTGGTGTTGCTCACGCTGGTATCACTGCTGGCTGTGTACAGTTCTACAGGCTCGTTGGCGTATAAAAATTATAAGGGCAATACGGAGATCTATCTTTTTAAACAGGTAGTCTTCATCCTGCTGGGATTTGCCATTGTGTATTTTGCCCATCGGGTAAACTATACTATTTACTCAAAAATTGCAAAGGTGTTATTCATTATTACGATACCATTACTTATCTATACATTGTTCTATGGCGTAAAGATGAATGAAGGCAGCAGATGGATACGATTGCCACTGATCAACATGACAATGCAAACTTCCGACCTCGCGAAGCTTGCATTGTTTATGTACCTCGCAAGGCTGCTCAGCCGTAAGCAGCAGGTGATCAAAGATTTCAAGCAAGGCTTTTTACCTGTTATTATACCCATTATCATTACCTGTTTATTTATTGCACCAGCCAATCTATCTACGGCGTTATTGCTGGGTGCAAGTTGTATGGTATTACTGTTCATTGGCCGGGTAAGCATCAAACATTTATTAGTAGTTACGGGCCTGGCAATGATCCCGATAGCCATGCTCATCATAGCAGCAGTGGCAAAGCACAACAGCTCAAATGGCCCGCCGCCTGTAGAGGTAAGCACAACCGCGGTAAAAAAAGAATCAGGCAGCTTATGGGTAAGGGTTGAAACCTGGATCAACCGTGTAGAAAATTTTATATACGGTGGTAAAGAAGCTGATAACGATGAAATGTATCAGGTAAACCAGGCCAAAATCGCCATTGCAAAGGGTGGCCTGTTAGGCGTAGGCCCCGGCAACAGTACTACAAGAGATTATTTGCCGCAGGCTTACAACGATTTCATATTTGCCATCATAATTGAAGAATATGGCCTGGCAGGAGGCGCCTTTATAATGTTTGTATACATCGTGTTTTTATACCGTTGCATCAGAATATTTAAAAAATGCCCGTTTGCCTTTGGGGCGTTTCTGGCAATTGGTTTAAGCTTTACACTTGCTATACAGGCAATTGCAAATACAGCCGTAACGGTAAACCTGTTTCCCGTAACCGGTGTTACGCTGCCGTTGGTAAGTATGGGTGGTTCCAGCTTTTTGTTTACCTGTCTGGCCATCGGCATCATATTAAGTGTATCAAGAAACGTAGAAAATTTTAAACGCAGTCAGGAAGTGGCTGCTGTACCGGCTGAAGAAAAAAAAGAACTTGAGTAAAAAAATTATCATAGCAGGCGGCGGTACCGGCGGGCATATATTTCCCGCCATAGCCATAGCCAATGCGCTAAAAGCAAAAGATCCAAACATTGAGATCTTGTTTATTGGTGCAGAAGGTAAAATGGAAATGGAAAAAGTGCCTGAAGCAGGGTATGAGATAAAAGGGTTGGATATTTCAGGATTTAACCGAAGTTCTTTGATAAAAAATATCAGTCTTCCTTTTAAACTGTTAAAAAGTTTTATACAGGTTAGAAAGATATTCAAAACATTCAGGCCTGATGCCGTTGTAGGCGTAGGTGGTTATTCTACTTTTCCTGTGCTGCGGTATGCTCAGTCTAAAAATATTCCCACGTTCATACACGAGTCAAATTCGTTTGCAGGAAAAGCAAATATTATGTTGGGCAAAAAAGCCACTAAGATTTTTACAGGCACAGATAATATGGAGAGGTTTTTCTCCGCACAAAAAATAGTGGTAACCGGCAACCCGGTTCGCAAGGCCATTGTAAACACAGGCATCAATAAAAAAGAAGCGCTTGAATATTTTTCGCTTGAAGAAGGCAAAACCACTTTGCTGGTAGTTGGTGGCAGCCTTGGCGCAAAATCTATTAATGAGGCCGTGCTGATGGGCATGAATGATTTATTGAAGGCCGGGCTGCAGGTAATCTGGCAAACCGGAAAAACCTTTGCAAAAGAGGCAGCCGGCCAGGCGGTGGAGCATAAAGAAGTTTGGATCAACAGTTTTATTACAAATATGGAGTATGCTTATGCCGCGGCAGATATCATTATTTCAAGAGCTGGCGCTATGACGGTAGCCGAAATATGTGTGGCACAAAAGCCTGCTGTGTTTGTTCCTTACCCACACGCGGCAGAAGACCATCAAACCGTGAACGCGATGCAACTCGTAAATAAAAATGCAGCGCTGATGGTAAAAGACAATGAAGTGCATCAGAAAGTAATAAACACAGTAATTGACCTGGCTGAAAATATAACATTGAGAACTGAAATAGCTCACAACCTCTCTAAATTGGCTATAACCAATGCAGACGAGATAGTGGCAAGTGAGATATTAAAAAGCATATAGTTTATCATTTATAGCTCATGGCTATGAACCATGAACCATGAAACAGAAATGAAGGAAATAAGTACAAATATTAGCGCTATTAAAAGCATCTATTTTATAGGTATAGGCGGCATTGGTATGAGCGCTATTGCAAGGTATTTTCATTACAAAGGCGTAAAAGTAAGCGGGTACGACAGAGCGGAAACTGAGTTGACCAAAAGCCTGGTAGCGGAAGGCATCAGCGTGCATTATGATGAAGATGTTGAGCGTATTCCCAAAGACGCTAACATCGTGGTTTACACGCCCGCCATTTCTACGGAGCACAAAGAACTGGCGTTTTATATGGCTAATGGCTACAGGGTGGTAAAGCGAAGCGACATTTTGCAGATCATTACTGAAAGTTCATTTAACATTTGTGTGGCAGGTACGCACGGCAAAACTACTACCACTTCCATGATTGCACATTTGCTGCGCGATAGCGGCTATGGAAGTAACGCTTTTCTGGGTGGTATTGCAGCAAATTATGATACCAACTTTTGGGCAAGTGTAAACAATGTATGTGTGATTGAAGCTGATGAATACGATCATAGTTTTTTAAAGCTAAGCCCTGATGTGGCGGTGATAACAGCTATGGATGCCGACCACCTGGATGTTTATGAAACAGAAGAAAACCTGCGGCAGGCGTATAAAGATTTTGCAGGAAGGATAAAGCAGGGCGGGTTGCTATTAAAAAAGTTTGGACTTGAAAGAAATATGAATGCATCGCGTACGCTGGATTATAGCCTTCAAAATGACAGCGCTGATGTGTACGCTGCAAACATACAATTGCAGCAAGGTGGTTATAAGTTTGATGTAGTAATGAGCAATAATGCGATCAATGGCCTGCAGTTGAACATGGGCGGAATGCATAACGTGGAAAACATGACGGCGGCCATAGCAGTGGCAGATTCTTTAAATATTGATAACGAAAAAATTAAAAAGGCAGTAGCTTCTTATAAAGGTGTAAAGCGCAGGTTTGAATACATTATCAAGGAAGATGACCTTGTTTTTGTTGATGATTACGCGCATCATCCTGAAGAGTTGAAAGCGTTGATAAATAGTGTAAAATCTCTGTTTTCTCAAAAGAAATGCACAGTAATTTTCCAGCCACATTTATTTACCCGTACAAGAGATTTTGCAAGAGAATTTGCCGAAGTTTTAGACATGGCCCATCAGGTTATCTTATTGCCCATCTACCCAGCCAGAGAACTGCCCATTGAAGGTGTGAATGCAGATTTGATTCTAAGCTACATGAAACTTAATAGCAAAGCAGTAATGGAAAAGCAGGAACTACTGAATTGGATTGAAAATGGTTTTCAGATAAACAGAGACAGAGAATTTGGAGAGGTACTGGTAACCGCCGGCGCCGGAGATATTGACAAACTTGTTTTACCCGTAAAAGAAATTTTAGTAAAATAAAATGATCCAGAAAAGGGCCATAAAAAGAATGTTTTTAACGCTCATGTGGATAGCGGTGGCAGTTGGTATGGTTACCATTATCACGGCAGCAATGAAGGTTCAAAACACATCACTTTGTAAAGGCTATGAGGTGCGCATTATCGGCTTTGAAGAAGATAAGTTGTTTACCTCAGAGGTAAATATTGTAAAGCTGTTAAAGGCAGCAACAAAAGGCGACATCAAAGGCCAGCGCATCAGCGAGTTTAACCTGCCGGGTATTGAAGACCTGCTGGAGCAAAGCGCCTGGGTGTACAATGCTGAGTTGTATTTCGACAATATGGACATCCTTCGTGTAAATGTTACAGAGCGTAAACCGCTGGCAAGGGTTTTTACAAACGTTGGAGAAAGTTTTTACATTGATGAAGCCGGAAGACAGATACCCCTCTCAGAAAGAATTTCTCTGGATGTACCGGTGTTCACAGGTTATCCCAATAAAAAGATCATGAATGCTGAAGACAGCACGTTGGTGCAGAATGTAATTGCAACGGCTTCATTCATCAGCACCGATCCGTTCTGGTCATCGCAGGTATCACAAATTGATATTGGATACAACGGCATAAAAGGCTGGCAAATGGAAATGATACCCGTGGTAGGCAATCACCGTGTACAATTGGGCGACGGAAGCGATATTGCCACCAAGTTCCACAGGTTGTTTCTTTTTTATGATCAGGTGCTGAAACGCAAAGGATTTGATAAATACAAAACGATTGATGTGCAGTACAACGGTCAGGTGGTTGGTGTAAAAGAAAATTATACAAAGATTGACTCCATCCAGTTGAGAAAAAATATTGAATCATTATTAGAGCAATCGCGCATGGCTAATGAACTGATCAGTGAAACACCCAATATTGGTTTAAGTAACTACATTATGGACACTGCAGTAGCTGCCTGGGAAGCTGATGAACCAATGAGTGAGGCGCCATTGGAGATGTCAGAATCAGAGGCTAATGCGGTTGCTACAGAAAAAGCTAAAGCTGCAAAAATAGAGATTGAAAAAGATGTCAAAACTGTTGAAGATACTGAAGCAGAGGCAAGTGAAGATGCAGATCAACCGGGGAAAGATACAGTAAAAAAACCAGTGCCTGTTAGAACAACAAAACCGGCCATTAAAAAAGAAACGGCAACAAAAGAGGCAAAACCAACAGTAAAAAAGACTGAGGTTAAGGCAAGCAATAGAAAATCGGATACAAAAAAAACAACGGCTGCAAAGCTTGTGGAAGCTAAAAAGAAAACGAACTAAGAAGATAGACGAAACGCTGAGCGGCAGCGCATGGATTATAAATAAATGACTATAAAATAACTTAAAACCTGATAAGATGAATTATGAACAACCCATTATCGTAGGATTGGACATTGGTACAACTAAAATTGCTGTAATAGCAAGCCATAAAAATGAGTTTGGTAAACTTGAGATCCTCGGCTTCGGCAAAGCAAATTCAAATGGAGTAAGGCATGGCCAGGTGCTAAATATTGATGAAACTATCAAAGCCATTAAACAGGCTTTGGAAAGTTGCCTCGCCTGCAATCCCGGCCTTAGCATCAGCGAAGTGTATGTGGGTGTAGCGGGCCATCACATTAAAAGTTTACAAACCCGCGGTGATATTGTTCGTGAAAATGACGAAGAGGAAATTACACAGGCAGAGGTGGATATTCTCATCAGCAAACAATACAAAACATATATTCCTGCCGGTGATCAGATTATTGATGTGATTCCGCAGGAATATACAATCGATAATATGCCAAACATACTGCGGCCGATTGGCTACAGTGGTGTAAAACTGGGCGCCAATTTTCACATTATAACCGGCGATAAGAATGCTATACGCAACATCAACCGAAGTGTGGAAAAAGCAGGGCTTTATACAAAAGATCTGGTGTTGCAGCCTTTGGCGTCAGCAGCAGCAGTTATGAGTCAGGATGATCTTGAAGCCGGTGTGGCCATTGTGGATATTGGCGGCGGAACAACTGACCTTGCGGTGTTTGCAGATGGCGTTTTGCGCCATACCGCCGTTATTCCTTTTGCCGGAGAAAACATTACCAACGATATTAAATCTGGCCTGGGCGTGCTAAAAAGCCAGGCAGAACAAATGAAAACTCAATTTGGAAGCGCACTGTCCAATGAAGCAAAAGCCAATGCCTACATTACCATTCCGGGCCTTCGCGGTATGCCGGCAAAAGAGATCAGCGTAAAAAATCTGGCAAACATCATTCAGGCGCGTATGAGCGAGATACTCGATTTTGTTACCTATCATTTAAAGCAAATTGGTATGGACAATCGCCAGTTGAACGGTGGTATTGTGCTCACTGGTGGCGGATCGCAGTTAAAGCATTTAATTCAATTGACAGAATATGTTACCGGCCTACCCGCGCGTATAGGCCTGCCCAATGAGCATCTGGCCGCAGGGCATATTGAAGAGCTGGCAAAGCCAACTTATTCAACCTGCCTGGGACTGATTTTAAAAGGGTATGATGATTTTGAAAACAACCGCATGACTTTTAATAAAGACTTTATAAAAGTGAAGCCAAACGAGGCACTGAAGCAAAAGCCGGTAGAAGAGCCTGATGAAGAAACAAAGGCTGAAGCAGGAACAAAAGCCGCTAAAAGCAAGCAGGCCCGTAAGCCGCTTACCAATTTCTGGAACTCTTTCAAGCACAACCTTATTAAAGTTTTTGAAGAAGAAGAAGACAAGCAATTTAATTAATACTATACTATCCCATTTATAAACTTGTTTGCACGGCAAACACAAAAACAACAACTATGATTCAATTTGACTTACCCAGGGAGCAGTCCTCCATACTTAAAGTGATTGGAGTGGGCGGCGGCGGCGGTAATGCCGTTAATCACATGTTTAACCAGAATATAGAAGGTGTAAATTTTATTATTTGTAATACTGATGCGCAGGCGCTGTCGAACAGCAAAATTGCCAACCGCATACAATTAGGTCCCCAACTCACGTCAGGTTTGGGTGCAGGCGCCAACCCTGAAATTGGCCGGCAGGCTACAGAAGAATCGCTTGAAGAGATCAGGCGCATTTTAGAAGTAAATACCAAAATGGTTTTCATTACTGCCGGCATGGGTGGTGGCACCGGTACGGGAGGTGCGCCTATCATTGCTAAAATTTGTCGGGATCTGGGCGTGCTTACTGTTGGTATTGTTACCATGCCTTTTGCATACGAAGGAAAGAAACGCCATTTGCAGGCAGAAGAGGGTATAAAGCAATTAAAGCAATACGTGGACACGCTGCTGGTTATAAGCAACGATAAGCTGCGCCACCAGTTTGGCAATCTTAAAATGCGGGAAGCATTTGAAAAAGCCGATAACGTGCTGGCAACCGCGGCCAAATGTATTACCGATGTAATCACTACCACGGGCCAGATCAACGTAGACTTTGCCGATGTGTGCACTGTAATGCGCAACGGCGGCGTGGCCATATTAGGCAACGCGGCAGCCAGCGGAGAAAATCGTGCGCAGCGCGCTATTGAAGAAGCTCTAAGCTCTCCATTGTTGAACGACAATGACATACGTGGTGCTAAGTGGATTCTGATTAACATCAACTCTGCAGAAGGCGAGCACGAGTTCACAATGGATGAGGTTGAGATCATACAATCACACCTCTTAACCCAGGCCGGAGAAAATACTGATGTAATACTGGGTATGGGTTATGATAATACACTGGAAGATTCTATTGGCATCACACTAATTGCAACAGGTTTTGAAAACAAAGATCCATTTGTAAAACCTGTTCTCAAACGCGAAGAAGCCGAAGAAGGTAAAATAGTATTGATGCTTGGGCATGAAACCAACTTGCGCGCAGAACCTGTTATTGAAAAAATTGATGTTCAGGAAGAAGAAAAATCTGCAGTTGCCGCAATCACTCCTGAAACCGAAATTGAACTTAAGCCCGACCCAATGGCACCAAAATTAATTGAAGAACCATTGTTCTTTGATGCTCCAATGCCAACTGTTGAAGACATAGTTATCGAGCAGACAGTTGAAAACGACTATATCAATTATGATCTGTCCTATGATTTGGAAGAAAAACCCGAAGTTGAAAATAAAGAAGAAAAGGAAGTTGAGCAGCAGCAGGTAGCAGAAGAAGAGATCATAGAACACGTGTTCTATTCGCCTGCCATCCCCTCTTCTGACAGGATTTTAAGAGTG
Source organism: Bacteroidota bacterium (assembly GCA_023423285.1). Lineage (GTDB taxonomy): Bacteria > Bacteroidota > Bacteroidia > Chitinophagales > Chitinophagaceae > Niabella. The sequence continues at coordinate 16,558 of JAFAFV010000018.1, read as the reverse complement.
CCGGATATCGAAGAAACAGAAGAAGTAAAAGAAACTCCGGCTGTATCTGCAGGTTCGTATCAATTATCTAAACCGTTAAATATTTATAGCGAAAGCCGCGAGGAAGAAAAAGTGTTTGAAAAAGAGATCATAGATTTTTCTGATATGGCCGATGAGCCAAAAGAAGAAGAACAGCAAACATCTGAATTGCAAATGGGTATGTTTGAAAAGCCCGGGCCGGTTGAAATGAAAGAAGAAACAACAACGGTTTTTTATACTTCTCACATGCAAACCGTTTCCGCAAAAAAAGAGGAACCGGAAGCAGATGAGCAGGAAATGCAAAAACGCAAACAGTTGGAACGCCTGCAAAAATTACGCAACCTTTCATTTAACGTAAACGCCGGTGATCCTAACAGCGAGTTTGAAAACGTACCGGCTTACATCAGGCGCAATATGGAAATGTACAACAATTCTCACTCGCATATTGAGAGTTATTATAGCAAATATGAGGTTTCTTCGAACGATAAGAACCAGGGACAAATCAATACCATCAACACTTTTCTTGACGGTAAAAAACCAGATTGACCCCTATGGAAATTCTAAACCTCGTTCGGAGGATTTGGGTGTATAGTTTTATAGTTGTTACCCCTGCAATTTTGCAGGGGTTTTTTTGTTAGCGCAGGTTATATGTTTGCACAATGCATAGAATTGGACAACAGCATTCCTGCGTATGCATTATCTTTGACGGAATTTAAAATTGTGACTTATGGCAGATATTTTTGAAAGGTTAATAAAAAATTATGGCCCTCTTGGGCAGCACAGAGAGCGTGCACACGGCTATTTTGCTTTTCCTAAATTGGAAGGAGAAATTGGCAGCCGAATGAAATTTCGCGGCTATGATGTGATCGTTTGGAGCCTGAATAATTACCTGGGTTTGGCCAACCACCCTGAAGTGAGGAAAGCAGATGCAGATGCTGCGCGTGAGTATGGCCTGGCATTGCCCATGGGCGCCCGCATGATGAGTGGGAACAGTAATTTGCACGAAAAATTAGAAGCTGAACTTGCTGCATTTGAAGGAAAAGAAGACGCCATATTACTTAATTATGGTTACCAGGGCATGGTCAGCATTATTGATGTGCTGTGCAGCCGCCATGATGTGATTGTATACGATGCCGAAAGCCACGCCTGCATTATTGACGGCCTGCGGCTTCACCCCGGTCATCGCTTTGTTTTTAAGCACAACGATATTGAAGATTTTCAAAAACAAATGGACAGGGCTACCGCTCTTGTTGAAAAACAAAAATCGGGCGGCATATTGGTAATTACAGAAGGTGTATTTGGGATGGCCGGCGACCAGGGCAGATTAAAAGAAATTGCAGAACTGAAAAGCAAATACAATTTCAGATTGTTGGTAGATGATGCCCACGGTTTTGGTACGCTTGGTAAAACCGGCGCCGGTGCTGGTGAAGAGCAGGGTGTTCAGGATCAGATAGATCTTTATTTTTCAACTTTTGCAAAATCCATGGCTTCCATCGGTGCATTTGTAGCCGGCGATCACAAGATCATTGATTACATCCGCTACAATATCCGCAGCCAGATATTTGCCAAAAGCCTGCCTATGCCACTGGTAATTGGAAATTTAAAAAGGCTGGAGTTATTAAGAACACAGCCTCAGCTAAAAGAAAAGCTTTGGGAAAATGCCTTAAAACTTCAAAACGGTTTAAAACAAAGGGGGTTTGATATTGGTAAAACAGACTCTGTGGTTACGCCGGTTTATATGAAAGGTGGTGTGGAAGAAGCCACAGCTATGGTGATGGATCTTAGAGAAAATTACAAAGTGTTCTGCTCAATTGTCGTATATCCTGTTATTCCTAAAGGGCATATAATTTACAGGCTGATACCAACGTCAGCTCATACCGGTGAGGATATTGAAACCACTTTAAATGCTTTTACAGCTGTAAAAGAAAAACTGGATGCCGGTGCTTACAAAGTTGAAGCCATACCGGATATGGCGGACGAGCGATAAATCTACCGTTTAACTTTAAATAACAAGAAACCCCGAGGCATTAGCGTCGGGGTTTCTTGGTTTAGTGCTTTGTTTACATTCTTATTTTAACCTGTTAACTGCAACCTCGTCATAGATCTTTTTGGTTTTATTGATCTCATACACACGGATTGAGTTTTCTGCCACATTCTTTACTTCAAAAGTTAAAGTATATTCGTAGGCAGGAATTTCATAAAACTGATAGTTGCGCACAACTTCTTTTCCTGTTACTCTTTCGGTATATATTATATCACCGGCGTTATCTTTAATGGTTACCATGTAAGTAGCTGCTGCATCATTATTCAGCGTTAGCCGATAAACAGGCAGGTCGTTTTTATTACCGATATAGCGAATTTCCTGAGGCGCTTCTTTATCATTAACAGGTTCATTTGCAAAAGCAATACCTGTAGTAAAAATGGTTGCCAGCGCCAGTGCCACAAATTTCATTCTTGTCATCATAGTCTTCATAATTTAATTTTTAATTTTCGTTTTGTTATCAAAATAAATTTTCCTTTCGTGTTTATTCAACAAGCCACAATTTTTTTGTGCAAGAAAACGCTAAGAACGGCAGCAAAAGCAGGCAGGCAATACAGGTTAACTTCAAGGCCTTCAAGGTGTGTGTAAACACCTTTTTTTAATTGGTTGATAACACAAAGGTAGACCCGGCAAAACTTGCACGCAAACCATTTTTTAATGTCAGTGGTGATGCTGACAAGCTGCAAAAATTACATAACAGGTTGATTATGTGATTGTTTTGAGTTTTGCCAGTATGATGCCCAACTTCTCCCTCGTGCCCTTTTACTCTGTTATAAACCCATAAGAAAACCCTGCCGCAAGACAGGGTTTGAATCATTTTATATTAGAAATGGTACTATGAATTACCAAAGTGTATTTGGCTTTTGCAGTTTATATGAAAAGCCCAGGCCTAATGTAAAATATTTGTTGACGTTGTTGGTTGCCGGATAATCGTCTAAGTTCTTATTAAAAAGTCGCACAGTTCCGTCAAACAGCAATTGAGTGCGCGGCCCCACGCTGTATTTAATACCACCGCCAACAGGCAGCACAAAACCCATCAGGTCAGATGACGCTTTGTTTCCCATACTTGAGTTATAGTTCAGCAGCGAGTAAAAACCCGGGCCTGTGGCAATGTATGGCGAAAACCTGTTTGTATTCATATTCAAAAAATCATATTCCGCCCTTATTGAAAACTCTACAATGTTGGCACTAAAAGTACCCTGGCCACCTGTAGTTTGTACAGCAGTATTATCGCCCTTCAACTGACCACCCATTAAAGCAGCTTTTAAATTTAGATTTTTAATTAGGCTGATGTTGGGTACATAAAACACAGTTGCACCCCACGATGCAAAAGTTGATGTAGAAGCATCAACACTGTACCTGCCGTTGTAAACCAGCGCGCCAGCAGTTATACCTATCTGGCTATTGTTTGAAACACGCTGCACCTGTGCATGAGTAGCATTTAGGGCAAACATAAAAAGCAGTACTAAAAACAGCGCCTTAGCTGTTAAAAAGTTCTTTTTCATATAAGAATAGGTTTAAAATTTATCTGCAATTTACGGCTTATTAATTGCCGGTTGTCCACAACCTTTCACTTAATCGCGTTAATTGCTGTTCTATAACGCTGGCCTGCTCGGCCGTTAACGGGGTGTTGTTAAAACCATTTTCTGCATCTAACGATGATTTGATGATCGTACTTTCAAACAACCTGTCTTCAAAAACTTCTTCCCAGGTAACGCTGCCGCCCATTTTTAGCGGATTGGTAATGCTGTTGCGCACAAGTGTTTTCCTCAGGTCAGGATAATAGATCCAAAACACCGCGTGCTCACTGTTGTCCATTACATAACCATCAGAGGTTACATAATTGGCCAGTGGCGCTATACCTAAAATCCTCACATACGTTTTGCCATCTCTTTTGTTAAACAGCCATTCTTCTTTTAGCCTGAACTTATAAACAGAATCTGCCGAAACATTTTTGCTTCTCACCTGGTAGCCCACAATGTTTCCGTCAAGATCATACTTTGCAGATGTGTCTTTGCCTCCTCCAAACCCGGCCACTGCATCATCAAAACTGATGGGTGTTGTAAACCTGTCATCAATATTGCTAAAAGCCTGTACACTATCTTCAAGAACGGCTTTCAGCATCAGGTTGATAAGCCTAGAGTTATCTCCGCCCTCAATGTCTTTATTATAAAAGTAAACGGCATTTTTTTGCGTGCGCGTATCAATGGTGCGCCACACCCTTACCCTGAAAAGTGCATCGGCAGAATAAAGAGCCGTGTAAGGAAGCGGTACCGCTGAGCTGTCAGTATTATCATCTTCCAGAATATTATCTTTTCTTAAAGATGGCTTTACGGTGCCAAACAAAGTGCTTTCAGTTTCTTCTTCAATCACTTCAATAGGCAGGTTGCCATCAGTGGGTGCATTGGTGGCTGGCCTTGCTGTTGGCGTTTTGCTCGTATCTGTACGTGTTGTTGATTTTTTAGTTTCATTAGCAGAGGAGCGTGACGGTGTATCATACGCGCTTCTGGGAGCTCTTTGTGCAGAAGCAATAATGCTTACTGTCAGCAACAGCATCACAAAAAAGCTGAATTGTAAAAGAGTACTATTTTTCATACACTGATCGGATTAATTTTTTAATACAGATTAAAAGCTATGGGGGCAAGCATTCTGGAGCCGCCGGGCCCTGTTGCCCTTATTTCATCAATGGTAATGGTACTGCCAGGCCTTGCCCTTTCAATAAGCGACCGTGCAGAACCGAAAGAATTTCCTGCAACTGATTTATGCATGAACTCTGGATAGCCTGCGCCGGTAAAAGTGATTGTAAAACTGGATACTGTAAACTTCACACCTTCAAACACAAAGTTCTCAAGTTCTGCGCGCACACCGGCTTGTGCTTTAAAGTCGTTCACCCGCATTCTTCCGCCTTTACTGCCGCCAACCATGGCGGTTGGCGTGGGCACTGATCTTACCCTGAAATCGAAGCCAGTAGATTGCTTGCCATCGTTTATGGTTATTTTAGCCGTGCCAGGGGTGGTTACCCTTGCTATGTACTTTCCGCCGCTGCCGGTGATGGAGCCCTGGCTTATTGAAACCCGCAGGTTATTGGCATTCGTTCCGCTGCCGCCGCCAACTGATACCGGATTGTCTAAGCCAATATACAAAACTTTAACTGCATCGGCGCTAACGGTAAGGCCTGTTGGTGCTGCCACCATATAATTAATGTCTCTTGTAAGTGTGGAAGTGGTTCCATCTGGTTTTACAAAAGATATATTTACCCTTTTTGAATAGGATCCCGGGCTTCCTGCAATGGTCTTAAATTCTGCCATCCCATTCGCGTTAAGTGGCACCACGGCCCCGTCAATAGTTACTGTAGGCTTTGCATTTTTACTAAACGCTCCAATACCGGCTGTAATTGTAAACTCCTGCCCTGGCAGCAAATATTGTGCATTAGCTGTAGCCAGTGCCTGAAATTCATCATACACTACTTTTACTTCTCCAATTTTGTTGTGTGCAAATTCAACCACCTGGGCTTCAGTGTTTCGCACATCATTTTGAAACTTGGATAGTATGGTAATTGCTGCTACAGAAGGGGTCATTCTAAAGTAGGCAGCTTCCCAGGTTCTGTTTTCTTTATTTTCAACCGCTGGCATCGAAAGATCGAGCGGCAGGGAATTGCTAAACTGTTTGTTAATCTCTGCATCTATGCCCAGGATACTTTTTTTATAGTCAGACAGTTTGTTGTAAAGCTCTTTTCCCAACTTCCCGTCAACCATTAAATTAGATGGAACAGAGAGTTCACTCTCTTTGTAGGTACCGGTTTCGGCGTCAAATTCCGATTCAGTTTTAATGCGGGTTTTAATATTTTCAATATACGAGATCATTTCATCTGATAAGGCCCTTGCCCTTTCGGCCTTAGGCAGCCACATGGCCGCCAGTTCTCTGGTTTTGGGGTCATTCATCTTTTCTTTAAAGGAAGAAAAGAGGGTTTCTGTTTTTTGACTGATTACTTTATTAGAAGCAGAAAAGCTTTTATCAATTGTTTTAAACGCATTCAGTATTTCAGATGACACATTCAATGCTAACATGGCCGTGAGCACCAAATACATGATGTTGATCATTTTCTGCCTGGGTTCCCTTGGTAATGCCATAAGAAAAGTTTTACTAAAAAAGTTGTTATGGAATTATATGTTAGGAACCTTTTATTTGCATAGCTGAGATCATACCACTGTACATGGCATTAAGCTTTGAAAGATTTTTTGAAAGATCAGCCATTTCCTTTTGCGTATTTTTTGCATCTTCAGCGCTGTCAAGCAGCGCGTGAGAGGTTTCTGCCAGTTTATTGTAATACGTGTTCATGCGGTGCATAGCCAGCGTGGTTTCTTTTACCTGCCTGGCGTATTCTTCTGTTTCAACCAGGCTCTCTGATGCGGAGCTTAGTTTATTAATGGTGACTTCCAGGTTTTTAAAACCGTTGCCCAGCCTTTCCAGCGCTTGGGGTGTAATATCGGCTGCGCGAAGCATGTCTTCCATAGCCAGCGTAGTAACCGGCTGCGGCACTGCTTTTTTAGTGGCATCATCGCTTTCTACCGGGTTGCCCAGTTCGTCTACCTTTTTTGGCGGCGCAAAAATGTATAAAAGGCCGAAGCTTAAAAACACGAGCGCCTCTGTCCATAAACCCACCTGCAGCCAGGTATTGGCAGAGCCAATGGGAGCAGTGTTAGTTATTTTAAATAAAGCACCCAGAAGAACGGGTACAGCGCCTAATGCATAAAAAATTTCCAGGTAACGGTCAATTGGGCGAACTTTTTCTACGGCCATATAATTGTATTTATTTTATTGAGGTAAATTGACTACGATGCGAAACCCTAAATAAGAGTGTGTGGCGCCCATATCATCATAAGAGCGATTATGCGGTGTAAGCAAAACCGGAGAATCCTTCCAACTGCCCCCTCTTACCACTTTTCTTCTTTGAGAAGTAGATTTTGAATCGGGCGTACCCCATTGAATATCGGGGTTGAATCTGTTTTGAAAATTGCGTGCGCCTTCGTAGTAAGAAGTCAAAGTCCATTCAGATACATTGTCTGCCATATTGTACAGCCCTATTTTTCCTTTATTTCCTGCCAGCACATAAGTGGGAAATATTCTTTCAATCTTAGCTTCATCTCCGGTTTTGTCGTTTTCAAAACTGTTCAGTTTAGCCGCGTAATCCCACTCTGCCTCGGTTGGTAGCCTTGCCTTGCCGCCTTCGGCAATTTTGTTTTTACTTTGTTGTGTGTTGATTTTATGCTTGGTCAGCCAGTCGCAAAAAGCGTTGGCCTGAATCCAGCTTACACCCACAACAGGAAAATTTTGGTATTTGGGGCTGTCGTAATAGCTAATTGCCATTTGCTCGTTGTTACTGTATCCAAAATCTCTCATCCACGATAGAGTATCGGGGTAAACAGGCACTATATATTTGTAAATAAATTCATTTGGATTTCTGCCGGCATTTTCTTTTTTGGCCGCTTCTGTATAGTTAAAGCCTTCCATCAGGTACACCAGTTTTTCAGGGTCTAACTGCCTTCTTTGCCCGATGGTTCTGGAAGGGTCCAAAAAAATCCCGGGCAGTTTGGACACAATTTCGGGGTCAGAATAATTGATTTTTGATGCATTTTTCCAGTTGATCGTGGTGTCATTCGCCTGCGAAACTTCAATATAAGTGCCGCCAAGCATTTTAGCCGCTATTGAATCTCTTACCCAGTTCACAAATTCTTTGTATTGCGCATTTGTAACCTCTGTTTGTGAAATGTAGAAACCGCTGATCAGTACGGGTTTTACATTCTCCTTTTCGCCAGACAGAGAATCTCCAGGCCGTTGAGGTGTATAGGTTCCGGTAGGAATTTCAATCATTTGTAGAGGAGCGGTAGAAGACACTTCACTATTTTTACTAACCAGTTTTTTAAGCCTGGTTGCTTTTTTTTGACCATAAGACGCATTAACAATCAGTAGTAGCACTGCGAATAGGAATGAATAACGCATATTAAAATAGTTTCTAAAGGTAAAGATTAAAACAAAAGTATCATATCAGCTTCAATTAGCTGTGTATTTTTTGCTTCGTTAATAATTAAATGTTCCCGGTTTTTAATAGCTTTTGTAAAAATATAACGTAAAGATAAAAAATTTATAGGTTATTTATCAGATGTATAAATTCTGTAAAGAATGCCTTCTACCAAACGGCCTAATAAAGTTTCTTCAAAAGCAAGAAAATATATTAGATTACAATATATTTTCAAATGATTTAACTAATTTTAGAATCTTTATTTTCTCTTTCAAACTTTAGGCATGCGCAGAAGAGATTTTATTCAAACTACAGCTATGGGCAGCGTTGTTGTCTCTGTACCCTTTATTCGTTCGTTCGAAAAAAAAAATCCTGCTGGCTACAGTCTTGAGAAAAGAATTTTAGGCCGTACAGGCGAAAAAGTTTCTGCCATTGCGTTTGGCGGCATTATGCTGAACAATAACCCGCAGAATTTTGCTAATGAAATAATCGCAAAGGCCTGGGACTTAGGCGTTACTTATTATGATATAGCCCCAGGATATGGCAACGCGCAGGAAAAAATGGGACCGGCTTTAAAGCCCTACCTAAAAAAATCTTTCCTTGCCTGTAAAACCGGCCGCCGCGACGCGAAAGGCGCTGAAAATGAGTTACACGATTCACTTAAAAAATTAAAGACTGATCATTTTGATCTTTACCAGCTTCACGCTATCAATAATGTGGAAAAAGATGTGGAGCGCGCTTTTGCTAAAGATGGCGCAATGGAAATATTTATAAAAGCCAAAAAAGATGGTAAGGTACGCTACCTTGGCTTTTCAGCCCACTCCGTACCTGCTGCTTTAAGAGCTTTGGAACTGTATGATTTTGATACAGTAATGTTTCCTATCAATTTTGCAGCGTGGAATGCAGGAGACTTCGGTCCGCAGATATACGAAATTGCCGCGGAAAGAAACCTTGGTATTATCGCGCTCAAATCAATGGCGCTTACTTTGAATAAACCGGGGCAGGAGGCGTATGACAAAAACGTGTGGTACCAGCCGGTGCTTGATGCCGATACGCAAAAACTAGCATTAAAATTCACACTTTCCAAGAACATTGCAACTGCTATTCCACCGGGTCATTTGCCATTATTCCTTCGTGCGCTTGAAATAATGAGAGATTACAAGCCCATTACAAAAAATGAGGAAAAAAAATTACTGGCTCTCGCTTCCAATATAGTACCCATCTTTACAAATAAACAAGTATAAAATATAAAATATTTAATCACCATTAATTATGAATACAACAGTAAAACTTCATTCACTTAGTTACACCGATTATCGCACCTATTTATTTGCAATCATTTTCGCTGCGGGTAATATTATATTGCCACAAATGGCCCACTTTGCGCCACAGGGCGGACTGGTTTTATTGCCCATTTATTTTTTTACATTAATCGCAGCGTATAAGTATGGCCTTATGGCAGGATTGCTTACTGCAATTCTTTCGCCATTGGCAAACAATATGCTGTTCGGAATGCCACCGGTTGCAATGTTGCCCATCATTCTCACAAAATCTGTTTTATTGGCTGTAGCCGCAGCATTAGCTGCACACTATTTTAATAAGGTTTCTGTTTTAGCATTGGTATTAGTGGTGTTGGCTTACCAGTTAGTGGGTACAATGGTTGAATGGGCAATGGTGAAAGATTTTTGGATAGCTGTACAGGATTTCAGGATCGGCCTGCCGGGGATGCTATTACAGGTTGCAGGCGGCTACCTTGTATTAAAAGCGCTGGCAAAATATTAAGATTTACTCTTGATAACCTTTGATGATATAAAGAAAAAAATAGCCGCGGTTGAATTTGATGTAACGTTTGACCTTATAGTGGCGATCGCTAACGGGGGAATTATTCCAGCCGCCATCATCAACCAGCGGCTGAATGTGGAAATGCAGCTATTGAAAATAAACTGGCGCGATCCACAGCAAAAACCAAAATATGTGGAGCCTCAATTGTTGGTATCTCCTGAGTTTGAGTATGAGAACAAAACCATTTTACTGGTAGAAGACCGTGTAAAAACCGGCGCTACCTTAGAGTTTGCCAAAAAACTTTTGTTGCCGGATGCAAAGCTGGTTAAAACCTTTGCTGTAAACGGGCCTGCAGATTACAGTCTATATAATAGAGTTTGCTTTAAGTTTCCGTGGATTTTATAACTTTTCTCCCAAGAGTGTGGTTCTCTTTATAGCCGATGTTTGCACATGGATAAAACGTACCGTTTTGAACATTGTGGATGCTTATCGCGTAATGCGTAAAAACGGGCCAAAAGGCACCAGCGAAGGTGATGTATCTGTATTAAAAACTTTGATTGCTTCTTCTGATATTGTGGCGGCAGATGCGGCTGCTATTAATTTTTTTAATCAGGTAGAGAAAATGCCAGTGTCTTCAGTTGCCTACATTGCAAAAGGAGAAGCGTTAAAGTTAGGAACAAGCAATCTTGCCAGATTAAATATCGCCCGCATAAAAATTTAATAAAATGGCAAGAAAGAAAAAAGCGAACTGGCTAAAGATATTTCGTGCTGCTCTTGCCGTTGTAGTGTTTGTAATAATCAGTTTGTATTTGCTGGATTTCACAAACCTGTTGCCCGATAGTTTCAGAAGCTTTATTACTATCCAGTTTGTGCCTGCTATTCTCGCGGGTTTCAGTATTGCATGGTTGGTTATTATCCTTACCACCGTTATTTTTGGTCGGTTGTACTGCTCGGTGTTATGCCCCGCGGGTATTTTGCAGGATATTATTGTCAGGTTCTCACGTGTCTTTCTAAGAAAAGCAGGGAAAAAGAAAATATTTTTCCAATATCAAAAGCCATTTAATATGATAAGGTATGGCATACTGGCTTTTACAGTTATTCTTTTTATGCTGGGCAGCATTCATCTTTTACTCTACCTTGATCCATACAGCAATTTTGGTAGGATAGCGGCGAATTTATTCCGCCCAATTGTTATTGGTGCAAATAATGTTGCAGCAAAGGGTTTAATGCAAATGGATCAATACTGGCTGTATGATGTAACCCTGAACACGATAGGAATGGGCTCTTTAATTGCTGCGATTGTTGCTTTTATTACATTAATTATAATGAGCGTATTACACGGCCGATTATTTTGCAATACGCTTTGCCCGGTTGGCAGTACATTAAGTGTGTTTTCTAAATACTCATTGTTTAAAATTCATATGGATGAAAAGCTTTGCAATGCTTGTGGTAATTGTACAAGAGCTTGCAAGGCCGAGTGCATTGATTACAAGAATATGAAGGTAGATAACTCCTGGTGCGTCACATGCTTCAACTGTATTACGCACTGTAACAGAGGTGGTTTGCACTATCGCTATGTAAACCCTTTCAAAAAGGAGCAAAGTTTTTTTGCTGCTGAACCTGTAACAGAAGTTGCTAAAACTAATGCAAAAGGCAGAAGGCTGTTTGTATCCGCATTAGGAACGCTTGCGGCAAGTTTGCCCTTAGCAAAAGCATTAGCACAAAAGCACGGCCATGGCGGTGATAGTAACCATTACAGAACTGTTGAGATTAAAGGGAAAGGAGGTGTAAAATACATTGCGATCAAAGGTGATGGAGGGCCGAGTGTTAAGCATCACAAGCAAAATCGGCCTATCACTCCTCCGGGATCATTAAGTTATGATAGGTTTATCATTAAATGTACGGCCTGCGGCCTTTGTGTGATCAAATGCCCCGCACAAATATTAAAACCTGTTGGCTTTGCTTATGATTTCGATTATATTTTGAAACCTGAAATGTATTACGACAACGATTTTTGTAATTACCAATGTACTATTTGTGCCGACGTTTGTCCAAACGATGCGTTGATTAAACTAACACAGCTTGAGAAAGAGACCACACAAATGGGTATCGTACATTTTAATGAAGACCTCTGCGTGGTAAAAACAGATAATACCGATTGCGGTGCCTGCTCTGAACATTGCCCAACGCAGGCTGTAAAAATGGTCCATTATAAAGGGGCATTGACAATTCCCGAGATTAATGAAGATCTATGTATTGGTTGTGGTGGCTGCGAATACATTTGCCCCACACGACCGAAACGAGCCATTTTTATTGTAGCCAATACCATCCATAAAAGATCGAAAAGCCAAAAGTAGAGAAAGTAAAAGAAGTTGAAAATCTGGATTTTGGCTTCTGATCCAGACTAGCAAATGCTTTTGTATTTTCAACCGCATAAAATATGATAAATAACAGTTTTATTTACAAATTTGTCATATTATGTTATAACTTAGGCTTATAATTTTGCGCATAGTAAACAATTGTATCAATGGGCGCAGCATCCATCATCATACTTGCAATAGCCGCTGTTTCATTTTCAGTTATAGCACTGCTTATTTCCCGTTTAGTATTGAAAGCAGGAACTAATAAGCAAAAGGGAGAGCCTTACGAATGTGGCATTCCTACAATTGGCCCAAGCTGGGTACAGTTCAACGTGGGCTATTACTTATTCGCACTCATATTTTTAATTTTCGATGTTGAGTTGATATTCCTTTTTCCCTGGGCCGTGGTGGTAAAAAATGTAGGATGGCTGGCCCTGATAGAAGTTATTATATTCCTGTTCATCCTTTTCATCGGCTTTTTATATGCCCATAAAAAAGGTGCATTGAAGTGGCAATAAAAGTTGCCCGCTGTTATAAAAAGTAAGCAATGAGCGAACAACAAATACAACCAACCGCGCAGGTTTTTCCCGGCAAAATAATGCATGAGGGTGCCACAACTGTTAGCACTGGCGTGTTGGATGATGTGATCAACTGGGCACGCAGCAACTCCTTGTGGCCCCTTACTTTTGGTACCAGTTGTTGCGCTATCGAGTTCATGAGTGTAAACTCTGCCAAGTATGACTGGAGCCGTTTTGGATTTGAGGTGGTACGTGCCACACCCCGTCAGGCAGATGTAATTATTATTGCTGGAACGATTGTAAACAAAATGGCACCGGTATTGAAAAGATTATACGATCAAATGGCCGAGCCTAAATATGTGGTAGCTATGGGCGCCTGCGCCATAAGCGGCGGTCCGTTTTTTTACAATACCTATTCTGTGGTAAAAGGCGCCGACCATGTCATACCCGTGGATGTATACATTCCCGGCTGCCCGCCCAGGCCCGAAGCCTTGATGCACTCCCTAATCACTTTACAGAAGAAGATCAAAGCAGGATTGACAAGGGAACAGATAAAAGATGAGATGAAGCAGGAACTGGGATAAATGAATGGATACAAAATAGCAACGCTGATGACTAAAGAGGAACTGAGGATAAAATTGACTGAAACTTTTACCACTGCTGCTTTTGACGAAAGCGGTCAATGGCTGGCCATGAACGTTCCTGTGTTAGACTGGTTAAAAACAGCACATAGTTTGCGGCATTATGAACGCTCGCCATTTGATTATTTATTTTGTCTTACCTGTATTGACTGGAAGGACAGGCTTACCATGGTGTATCACCTCTGTTCTACCCAAACAAGAGACACGGTTGTGGTAAAAGTAGATTTAGACAGAAGTAAACCGCAAATAGAAAGTGTTGCCAACATCTGGCGAACGGCAGAGTTTCACGAAAGAGAAGTTTATGAAATGTTTGGAGTGGATTTTTTAAATCATCCTGACCTGCGGCTGTTGATATTACCAGATGGATGGGAGGGCAAAAACCCGTTGCGCAAAGATTTTGATGACCCGGTAAATATGATAAAGCTGTAAGGCATTTAAAAATAATAACACATTTAAATAATAAAATTTAAAAAAAATTGTATCGCGAATCGCAAATAGTACAAAATACTGCACCGGATAATTACATGGTGATTAACGTTGGACCGCAACACCCGTCCACTCACGGTGTGCTGCACTTTGTGATTACGCTGGATGGGGAAACCATTATAAAGCTGGAACCACACCTTGGATATATTCACCGCTCCATCGAAAAAATGTGCGAAAGCCTTTCGTACCGCCAGTTTGTGTATGTCACCAGCCGCATGGATTATTTATCGTCTCACATAAACAATCATGCCTGCGCACTTTGTGTGGAGCAGGGGCTGCAGGTAGAAATACCTGCACGAGCACAGGTGATAAGGGTTTTAATGGATGAGCTTACAAGGCTAGCATCGCACCTGTTGTGGTGGGGCAGTATGGCTATGGATTTAGGAGCGCTCACACCCTTCTTCTATGCGTTTCGCGAGCGGGAAATGATCACTGAAATTTTTGAAGAAACCTGTGGAACCAGGCTTACCATGAATTACATCTGCCCCGGCGGTGTCATGACGGATTTGCATCCCGATTTTCATAGAAAAGTGATAGCTTTTTTAAAACAAATTAAAGAAAGGCTGCCAGAATATGACGAGGTGGTAACAGGAAACATCATATTTCAAAATCGTACTAAAGGTATAGGAATATTAAGTAAAGAAGATGCCATATCATTTGGCTGCAGCGGTCCTACTGCGCGTGCCAGTGGAGTAAGCTGCGATGTCAGAAAATTATATCCTTACGAAGTATACGACAAGCTTGAGTTTGCCGAGATTTTAGATACCGGTTGCGATAGCTGGGCAAGGTATGTAGTGCGTATGCAGGAAATAAGAGAATCTATTTCTATTATAGAACAACTTATTGATAATATTCCTGATGGCGATATACAGGCTAAAACAAAAGCGGTTATAAAACTGCCAAAAGGAGAATATTACAGCCGCGTGGAAACGGCGCGCGGCGAGTTGGGTGTGTACATTGTAAGCGAAGGCGGCACCACGCCCTACCGTATTAAATTCCGTTCTCCAGGCTATAGTAATTTGAGTGCTATGGAAACCATGACCAAAGGCGGAAAAATCGGAGATTTTGTAGCAGTAATGGGTTCTGTGGATTTGGTCATACCCGATATTGACAGATAAAAGATTATAAAAAAATGATACGTAACTGCAATGAAATATAGTTTAGAAAATATCACTCAGAATGTGGATAAATGGCTGAATGCCACGTTCAATTCCACCATTGCATTTATGATCGAAGCTGTCATCATTATGGTGCTGGTGATAGCCTTATTTGCGTTTCTTGGTTTAGTGTTAGTAATGATGGAACGTAAAGTGGCCGCTTATATGCAAATAAGGCTCGGCCCCAACCGTGTGGGCCCGAAAGGGATGTTTCAAACCATGGCCGATACCTTAAAGCTCATCGTAAAAGAAGGGTTCACCCCCAATAGTGTAGACAAATTCTTGTTCAACCTGGCACCTTTTATTGTAATGATCGTAGCCATGGTAGCCATGGCGCCATTGCCTTTTGCCAATGGTTTTCAAATTTGGGATGTGAATATTGGCGTGTTGTTTATTACAGCCGTAACATCGGTTAGTGTAATTGGTATTTTAATGGCCGGATGGAGTAGTAATAACAAATACTCCTTACTGGGTGCCATGCGCAGCGGGGCACAAATTGTTAGCTATGAGTTAAGCGCCGGCCTTTCCATTTTAGTCATTGTTATGCTTACAGGAAGCCTTCGTATTTCTGATATTGTAATGGCACAGGCGGATGGCTGGTGGCTGTTTAAGGGGCACGTACCGGTGCTGATTGCATTTGTCATTTTTATCATTGCCGCCACGGCTGAAACCAACCGCGCACCGTTTGATATGGCAGAAGCAGAAAGTGAATTAACAGCCGGGTTTCATACAGAATATTCGGGTATGAAGTTCGCCCTGTTTTTTCTGGCAGAATACGTGAATATATTTATTGTGTGTGCCGTGGGTGCTACGCTTTTCTTAGGCGGATGGATGCCCTTGCATTTTGGAACCGATACAGTATTTAACCAGGTAATGGATTATATACCCGGCATTGTTTGGTTTTTTGGCAAAACATTCTTTTTAATATTTGTGATCATGTGGTTTCGCTGGACGTTTCCACGCCTTCGCATAGATCAGTTACTGAATTTAGAATGGAAGTATTTGTTGCCTATCTGTTTGTTCAACTTATTACTAACAACCGTAATTACCATTACTGGTTGGCATTTTTAAGAGGAGGAGGCAAAAGTTGTTTTAAAAATTAGAAAAGTTCAAAACCCGTGCAGGGCAAACAAAACATGTTTTTAGTAAATTATATAAAAGACATTTTTAGAGCGGTAAAATCGTTAAGTACGGGTATGCGCCGCACGCTGTACTTTTTTACGCATCCCAAAGAAATAATTACAGAACAGTATCCTGACAATAGAGATACGCTGGTGCTTGCAGAGCGCTTCAGGGGTGAAGTGGTAATGCCGCATGATGAGAATAATGAGCATACATGCACGGGTTGCACTGCCTGCGAACTGGCCTGCCCCAACGGAACGATCAAGATCATTACCAAGTTTGAACTATCTGCTGCCGGAAAAAGAAAAAAAGCTATTGACCAGTTTGTCTATCGCCTTGAGATGTGTACGATGTGCAATTTGTGTGTAGAGGCATGCCCCAGCGATGCGATCATAATGTCGAACGATTTTGAGC
>JAFAFV010000190.1 GCA_023423285.1 Bacteroidota bacterium | reverse complement strand
GGGCCGGTACCAGTAGAGCGGGTAGCAAAATTAATATTTGAAATATTTACAGCGTAACCAGCAGAAGGTGTTATAATTGTTTCAATATACGTAGAGCCGCCAGATGCTGTATTTAAATTTCCGCCTTTTGCGGCAAGGGCGAAGTTCTCTGCACCACTTGCATTTGTACTAATACTGTTTAATGAAAAAGTGTAGCCAGATGATGCAGAACTTGAGTTTAAGAAAGTGGTAGTACCATGATTATCATTTTGTGTTATCAGGCTGAATGAGTAAGTAGCGCCGGATTGTGTAGAGGTAGGCGCTAGTGTAGAAGCATTCCAGTAAGTATCATTTTGGCCTACAGATGCAGCAGGGTATATAAAAAGTGCTGCCAATACAAATACAATTGCAAATGGGATTGTTCTCATAAATTATAAATTAGAGGTGAAGAAATAGGTTTATCAAATAGGTTTTAGCTGGTGGCTAATGTTTATGGTTTTTAGTTCAAGCTTTCGTTATTCCTTCTAAAATTAATTTTCATATTTCATATAAACAAAAAAAACAACAAAATGATAAGCGCATGTAAATAAAATCATGAATTCTTTCCCCAATCCACTCCAAACCGCTATACCCACAAAGCACCACAGACCTTACCAAATCAATCTGCTAACCCATTTCTCCCTATCTTTGCGCCTCAAAAAATTATACATTCACCATGAATTTTGACCGTAATACCATTATTGGTTTTTCACTATTAGCGGTACTTTTTTTCTTTTATTTTTATTACAACAGCCAACAGCAGGCCACTTACCAAAAAGAACAGGCCCGTAAAGATTCTATACAAAATGCTTTGAAACCCAGGCCTGATACGGCTGCCATGCGCGTAGACTCTTTGAGCGCAGAAAGCGCGAGGCAACTGGCACAGGCAGGCATTTTTGCTAACGCTACTAACGGTACAGAGGAACTGATTTACGCTGAAAATGAGCTGTTTAAAATAGCATTTACCAACAAGGGCGGCCAGCCTAAATACGTGGAACTGAAGAATTTTAAAAACGCGGTTGACAGCAAGCTGGTAAAACTGGCCGCCTCTGATTTTAACCGGATTAGCTATGCCATCAACACCTCAGCCACACAAAGTGCGCAAAGTGCCGATCTCTTTTTCAGCAATGGAACGGTGAAGGATGGCCCGTTGGGTTCAAAAATAGTAAGCTTTGAACTAACAGGTGGCGATAGTGCAGCGGCAAGCGCCATCACGCACCAATTCATCATTTACGCAAAAAATTACCAGGTAGATTTCAACATCAGCCTGAACCAGTCGAATTTGCTGAGTGGCGGCAATATGAACCTCATTTGGCAATATGAAGCGCATCAGCAGGAAAAAGACCTTGAGTTTGAGCAACAGAATACACAGGTGGGTTATATGGAAGACGGTGAGTTTGATTACCATACCATCGGCCGCAAAAGCTCGGTAGAGTTGGATAAGAATATTGCATGGGTAGGAGTGAGGCAGCGCTTTTTCAACACCTTTCTGTCTGTAAACGGAAATTTTGCCAACGGCAAAATCGAATGGACGATTCCCGATGCGCAAAAACATGTGGTAGTACAGTCCATTGCCAATATGCAGGTGAAAGCTACGCCGGGAACGTCCGTTCCGTTAAAGATATTTTATGGCCCTGCAGATTATAATATTTTAAAGGGTTACGACAACGGCTTTGCCAAACTTGTAAACCTGGGACAGGGTATGTATGCTTTTGTGCGTCCCATCAACCAGTACGTTATACTGCCAATTTTTGATTTCTTTAAAGGCTTTAATATCGGTTACGGTATCATCATTGCCATATTAACCCTCATCATCAGGCTAATTACTTCGCCGCTGGTTTACAAGAGCTACTTAAGTGGCGCCAAAATGAAAGCCTTGCGGCCGGAAATAGCTTTGCTGCGCGAAAAGCACGGGCAAGACCAGCAGGCGATGAGCATGGAGCAAATGAAACTCTTTCGTGAAGCTGGCGTCAACCCGCTGGGTGGGTGTGTTCCTGCTTTGCTGCAAATTCCCATCTTCTTTGCACTTTACGCGTTCTTTAGTTCAACTGTGGACTTGCGGGGCGTGGATTTCCTTTGGGCCAACGATCTTTCAGCATTTGACGATCCTATTAAATTTGGCTTTAACATACCGCTGCTGGGCAGCCATTTAAGTTTATTTACTTTATTGGCCACCGTTACCAGTCTACTCATATCCGTTTACAGCATGAGTATGTCCCCCGACCAGAGCAACCCGATGATGAAGTACATGCCATACATCTTCCCGGTATTTCTGTTGTTTATCTTTAACAAGATGCCTTCAGCCTTAACCTGGTATTACACGGTTTCCAACGTCATCACGCTCATTCTACAGTTTATCATTCAGAACTATATTATTGACCATGAAAAGATACTGGCTAAAATACAGGCCAATCGTAAAAAGCCTAAAACAAAATCGAAGTGGCAGCAGCGGCTCGAGCAAATGCAGGAGCAGCAAAAGCAATTGAATGAAAAACAGTCTAAAACAAAACGATAATTTAAAATAATCTGCATCCGGATTTAAAAACTTAAGTCCGGATTTTTTTTTAAGCAACTTATTGTCTATTTTGG
>JAFAFV010000117.1 GCA_023423285.1 Bacteroidota bacterium | reverse complement strand
AAATATTTGTCTGCAAATTAACACCCATTTTCACCGGGCATCCGCGTTTTGCTTCGAGCACGTTTGACTGGTACCACGAAGTGCAAAAAAGAATTGACCAGGTGGCGGTTATTCATAAAGCTACGGTAATTGATTTTTATAAAGCCCTGCATAACCGCCCGGACTTGTTTACAGACGCACCAACGCTACATCCCAATGCAGCAGGTACTGAAAAAATCGCGGAGATCGTTTACAAACACATCACTGGCAATTTTGGCGGCTTACAGTTACCCGGCATCTTTGCCGACAATATGGTTTTGCAACGGGATAAACCAATTACTTTTTGGGGAACAACTAATGCAAATACAATTGTTACGGTTGCTTTTGGTAAACTGCAAAAAAGTGTACGTGCCGAAAGTGATGGAACCTGGCAGCTTACATTTCCCCCGATGAAAGCCAATAGTGAGCCGCAGGCAATTACTTTTACAAACGGCGGGCAGCAGGTTGTTCTAAAAAATATTTTAGTGGGTGATGTGTGGCTGGCTTCAGGGCAGTCGAACATGTATTTTTCGCTGGCACAAACAAAAGGCGGCGATAGCCTGGCCAAAGCATCGGCACAAAAAACCATAAGGTTGCTTAAATACAGGCCTTACGCAGAAACAGATAATATTGCCTGGGATAGCACGGCATTGAAAAAAGCAAATGAGCTCAATTTTTTTTCAGGTACATGGAAAACTAATGAAACCATTGCTGCAAAAGAGTTTTCAGGCATTGCGTATTCGTTTGCCGAAAAACTTCAGTCGGCAATTGGGGTGCCTATTGGTATGATAGAATTGGCTGTTGGTGGGTCGCCGCAAATATCGTGGGTGAGCAGGATCGCGCTGGAAAGTGACGCTCGTTTTGTGCATGCATTTAAGAACTGGCGCAGTTCTGATTTTATCATGCAATGGTGCCGCGAACGTGCCAACACAAATCTCACGCAGGCAACTTCGGCATTTCAGCGTCATACCTATGAGCCTTCGTATAATTTTGAAGCGGGCATCAGCAACATCGTGCCTTTTGCTATGAAAGGTGTGATTTGGTACCAGGGCGAGAGTGATGCAGATAATGCCGAGTTGTACAAAAAGCTCTTTCCGCTATTTGTGCAGGACTGGCGTTCGCATTGGCAGGATGACTTCCCTTTTTATTATGTGCAGCTTTCAGGTATCAACAGGCCATCGTGGAATTATTTCAGAGATGTGCAAAGGCAATTATTGCAAACAGTGCCTAACAGCGGCATGGCCGTAAGCAGCGATTTGGGACATGAAACAGACGTACATCCGGCAGATAAAATTCCGGTGGGGCACAGGCTGGCTCAACTGGCCTTGCATCACACTTATCACAAAAAAATTGTGCCTGCTGGGCCGCTCGTAAGTAAGGCTATGTTGCAGGGCAGGCATGTGGTGGTTGAGTTTGATAATAACAAAGGATTGCGTACATCTGATGATGAACCATTGCGTGGCTTTCAACTGGTGAATGATAAAGGTGATTTTATGAAAGCTGCTCCGGAAATAAAAGATGATAAAATATTTATACTAGTGCCGAATGGGCAACAAATAAAAAAAGTAGTGTATGGCTGGAAGCCTTTCACTGATGCCAATCTGGTAAATGCAGCATCATTGCCCGCCAGCACTTTTATGTGGGATTTATAAGCAATAAAAACTACATGAGGATGACTGCATGGTTAAGAATAGAGTATACTAAGTCAAACGTTTCGTGGTAAACAGGCATCAATAGCCTTTATTAAAAAATTAAAAAATAACAATATGAATTTTGCTAAACTTAACGGCCTCATCGCCGCGCCATTTACACCTATGCAAGATGATGGCGCCCTCAACCTGTCTGTTATTCCTGAATATTACCATTTCTTAAAGCACAACAAAGTGATTGGCGCTTTTATTAACGGCTCCACGGGAGAAGGCGTATCTCAAACCAAAGAAGAAAAAAAATTAGTGGCAGAGGCATGGGCAGAGGCTACCAAAGGCGATCCTGATTTTAAAGTGATCAACCTGGTGGGCGGTACCAGCATTGAAGATTGTAAAGAAATGGCCGCGCATACAGAAGAGATTGGCTTGTATGCCGTTTCCTTTACCGCACCGTTTTATTTTAAACCATCCAGCGCGCAGGCTTTAGCAGAGTGTTGTAAAGAAGTTGCAGCCGCGGCGCCGGATACCGCCTTTTATTATTATCACATTCCTGTGCTGACGGGATCAAATATTACCATGTACGATCTGTTGAATGCAGTCAATGGCAGTATTCCCAATTTCGCTGGCATTAAATATACACATGAAGATTTTATGGATTTTCTTTCGTGCATGTATGTGGATGGTGGCCGCTACGATATGCTTTGGGGCCGCGATGAAAACATGCTATCTGCACTGGTGCTGGGAAGTTTTGGCGCAGTTGGCAGTACTTACAATTACGCCGCACCGCTTTACTATGAGATGCAGGAGGCATTTAAAAAAGGTGATTTAATAAAAGCACGCGACCTTCAGCAGCAGTCTATAGATATGATCCGCCTGCTTGGCAAGTATGGTGGTATCGCCACCGGCAAAGCATTTATGAAATTGGTAGGTATCAACTGTGGAGAGTTTCGACTGCCGGTAAAGAACATGAGTGCTGAACAATTTGAA
>JAFAFV010000097.1 GCA_023423285.1 Bacteroidota bacterium | reverse complement strand
TAATCCTGCCTGTACGGCATCACCAATATGATGCCGCTCATGCGGTGAAAACCCGTGCAGCACTAAATTTTCAATATGTATTTCTACAGAACGGTTCAAAGCAATCCTTTTAATTCAGTGGTTAAAGGCATTTCAAGTTTGGCATATTCGGTTTTGACCGCTTTAAAGATGTGTTCCATTTCCACAACGCCGTTCTCAGCAGCAAGAAAAGCGGCGTTTAAGGCGATGTTGCGAATGTTGCCACCTGTGATCGTGAATTTGGAAAGTCTGTCTATATCAAGACTAGCTGTAGGTGTCTGAGCCGGAAATACTCTCCTCCAAATCTCAGCTCTTTGTTTAGCGTCGGGAAAAGGAAATTGAATGATGAAACGAATGCGCCTCAGAAAAGCTTTATCCAGAGCGGTTTTCATATTGGTGGTGAGTATAGCCAACCCGCGATAAGTTTCCATGCGCTGCAGTAAATAACTTACTTCAATGTTGGCATATCTGTCGTGGCTATCTTTTACTTCGCTGCGTTTTCCAAATAAGGCATCGGCTTCGTCGAACAATAAAATAGCGCCGCCATCTTCAGCTGCATCAAAAATTCTCCGGAGGTTTTTTTCAGTTTCTCCAATATACTTATTCACCACTTTGCTCAGGTCAATTTTATACAAATTCAATTGCAACTCATTTGCCAGTACTTCTGAAGCCATCGTTTTGCCTGTGCCGCTTTCGCCCGCAAACAGGGCGCTAATGCCCAAACCTCGCCTGCCCTTAGCAGAAAATCCCCACTGATTATAAACGGTGTTCCGGTTTTTTACGTGCAGAATGATTTCCTGTAAAACATTTTTTTGCTGCTCTGGTAATATCAGGTCGTCCCAGCTTGCTACCGGTTCAATGCGCTGTGCAAGGCCGGTAAGTTGTGGGCTTGCGTATTTACTGCAAATTTTCCAGAGCTTCTTTTCCTTGTTGGAGTCGTCAGTAGGCTCATTCGTTATCATCCCGTTCCATTCTGACGCTGCACGATGAATGATTTGATTTGAAAGGTTGAATTGCGAAACGACCCTATGCAACATGCCGTTGGTACCGGCCAGGTGACTGTTTAGCGCCTGTTTCCACAGTTCCAGTTGTTCGGTTTCAGTAGGCCTGGGAATTTCTACCAATATTTTTTGTCGGCTAATTACTGGTATCCACTCATCAGTACTAATAATAAGAGGTGTTTCAATTTTAGATATGAACTGGTTGATCACCCATGCCCGCTGCCGTTCGCTTTGATCTACGGTATCGCATTCAAGCAAAAGCGTGAGTTTTTTCAGCATGCCTTCCCGTTGCCATAGTCTTGCCAATTCATTCAGTTCTGCTGTTTCTAATGGTAGGTTTAAACTGTTTATAACAAAAAGCGGCCTGCCTGAAGCACGCGCAACGGATTGTGCCAGGGCGTGCCTTTCATCAATATCCTGTCCAAAAAGGATAAGCGCGAATGGCTGACCGGCTTTCACGTCTTTTTTTAAAATATTTTTTAGATTAGCGGTCAGCGATTGTTCAGGGTGCTTCACAGGGCTGGCATAGCCTTGTAGTTTTTCATCTAACTGCTCAATACCAGTTAAAAAATGCAGCGTGCTTTCATCAATTTTTAAGGGCGCATGTGTCAGTGCTCCTGACGGGCCTGTTTCTATCAATTTCCAATACCGCAACGCGCCGCCTGGTGTGATGGCGCTCCAGTGAGAATGTTCAAAAGTGGAAAGCGTTAGGGCAAATGTTACCTTACCGGTGCCATTCAAAGCATGGATCAGTAAGTGAAATTCCGAATCCAGCTCAACGGCTGCGCATAACAGCAAAATATCTTTTTCAAATTTTGATAAACTAAAAACCTGCACCAACTGTTCCAGGGCAGGACGTGTTGGCATTTGCGTGAGAAGTG
This sequence comes from Bacteroidota bacterium, assembly GCA_023423285.1. GTDB lineage: Bacteria > Bacteroidota > Bacteroidia > Chitinophagales > Chitinophagaceae > Niabella. The sequence goes on along the minus strand of JAFAFV010000097.1, from coordinate 7,157 downwards.
TTGCTATTTCGTTTTCTAAATCAAAACTATTTTCGGGAGCTTTGCCTTCCCGTAGGGCAAGCTTGTTTTTTAATTGCAGCGAAAGCTGTTGCAACTGAAGTGAAAGATATTTCTGGTTATCAGACAGCCAGTTGTTATGGTCATAATGATTGCTCATAAATTGACAAGCGGAGCGTTATATTGCTGTGTAATGCTATCCGTGTGCAGCGGCGATTCTGTACCATCAACCGCTATACGTAAAAGATATGAACCCTGTTTTACACCCAACACGGGAATCTTTAGGCTGGATATGGGTTGTGCCGGTTCGCCAAAAGCGGATGCCGGCATGGAGAATGTGTAAGATCTCGGATTAATTGCTGTTAATTCATTGAGTAAAAGTTGAACGCGCTGGCCTGGTTGCACTTCGGGATTGATGGTGAGACTGACCGTTGCCGATACGAAGCCATTGGGGGCTACAACTCTGTTTTGTACCTGTGGCATACCTGTTACAGATGGTGCGAGTGAGAAAAATGCTGGCTTTGACTGAACGCCTTTGTGCGGAACCTCCGGAGAGCCCATAAGTACCGGGTGTACTACATTAATTTCATGCATACCAGCTGTTAGGCTTGCGGGTAAATTAAACGCAGCTTCCGTTGCATCCACTTCCAGGCTAATTACTGCACTGTCTAAAGTATTGCTGTCAATCATAATTTCTACCACTTCGTTGTCCAGCTCAGCACCCTGTAAGATCAGCCGGTGGCCTGTTAGTATTTTTTGATGTTCCAGAGCAGGCTGGCCGGCCTCCGGGCCAGAAAGTATTTTTTCAATAACAGGAATTTTAAACGGCCCTGCATATATTCTGCGTTCGCGTACCGGCAGGCCTGGTTTTACTGATCTTTCGCTTTCGATCAACACAACTGTTACTTTATATGCTGCGGTAGGCCGGTATTTAGCGCCAAATGCAGCCCATAGTTTTGAAATGTCTTCAATACTCAGGCCTTCTGGTGTTAATTTAATTTGTTCAACCTGCGCGGCCAGTTCGGCACGTGATAAAAAACGCATGGCATCGGGAAGATGGTTGGAAGCTTTGCTGACCTGTACCGAGCCTGTAGCCTGTGTGATCTGTTGTCTTGCTAAAACAGGCGTTTCATGAAAGAACTGCATGCCCATACCCAATAAAATATCCGTATGCAATTCTGATGCGCCGTATGCGGTTAAAAAATAATGAAGATCGAGCGCCAGTGGCGGGTTTGTGGTTCGGTCGCCAGCGGTGTTGAAAGAAGGATACGCAACATTTTGCCATCCTGCATTGTACGTGGCCTGGTACATGAAAATATTTAGCTGGCTGGCTTCGTTTTCTCCGTCTGTTTTGATGCGATCTGGTGGGAGAGAACTAACGGTAATATTGTTTTGTGTAATCCCCGACACATCATTGTTGATCAGCCCATCGTTCAGCAAATCCTTTAAAACCTGTGTAACGGCTGCTATGCGTAGCGCTGTGCTCATCTGTCGGATGTGGCTTTTCTTTTAAAATAATCCTCCAGCGACGTTTTTGTATTTGCCTGCACCGTGCTACGGCTTTTCGCAAATTGTGTGGATGTATTGGCTCTCACATCCACCCGGCCAATGGTGACTTTAATTACAGAATGACCTTGCGTGTTCATCCCATCAGGTCTGTGTATATTTTCTGAAACTACATTCAGAGCTATAGATGGTGCGGCAGCGTTTAACAGCGATTGCCCATCGTTGTTGATTATTTCCGGATCATGCTCATGATGATCGTTATGATGAATATGATTGGGTATACTGATTAGCTCTTTAAAAAGGGTTGGTTCAACTGTATGGATATTTTTTACTACTTCCTCATGCTGTGTTTTTGGTAAAGCATTGGTTGGGGTCAAAAATATTTCATCATTTAAATTGCCTGCCTGCTTTTGAGAATTTTCGGCGTGCATGTTTTCGCTCAATGATGATCTACCTGCTGTGGTTGGTGGTACTGTGGCTTTGAATGCAGTTGATGCTGAAACAGGTTGCGATACCATTGCTGCCTGGCGGGAAGCTACAGTACCAGTCGCTTCCATTTCTTTTAAGTCGCCAGTCAATGGATTTTCCGCAGCAATTGGTTCAAAACGATTGTATAGCCGTGGTTGTACTGATGGCACAGTGCTGATGTGGCGCGTGATGATGTGTTGCAGAAAACTGCTCATGTGTTGATCATTTGCAAATACAATTGTCTGCGTCGCGGCGACAGGGCGAGTATCTCATTTTCTGACCAGTTGAAAAAGCGGGCCAGATAATAAATTTCCTGCATAAGCCTTTGCGCCCAGTTGTTCACTTCCGCCCAAAAAAAATTCAGGATGTCGAAATTAGCCTGCCATTGATTGGAACAGGCCGGGCAGGTCAGGTCAAACTGTATATCAGCCTGCGGATCCTGCAACGACATTTCTTCTTCCACTGCCTGTAAAACAGAAACAGGTATATTATCAACATTTACCTCAGGTTCCATTTTTTTTACTTCAAGCAAGCAGCCTGTCAGAATGGTGTTTTGGGCTTCTTCAGGCGGTAATTTTTTTTGAATGATGCTCAACAAATCAAGACTGTTGGCCAGCCTGTATGTAATGTGGTAATCCTGGTGATGAGTGGTGTATGTTTTTGCAGTAAATGACTGGTCAAATTGCTGCACGCTTAGCTGCGAGGTATATGTTTCCCATTCAGTTTTTTCATGGCAGGCAGGGCATGCAGTTGTTTGATGCATTTTGTGGCCAAATACTGTTTGTCTTAATTGTAACAGCCGTGCATCCCGTTCGCCGATGCTCAACCTGGCGAGGTCGTTCAGGCTTGCGCCTTCACAGGCTTTGGCAAGAATCAGCAGGTTGCGGGTGATCAGGTTCTGATCAAGGCCCTGTTCCCACGCAGCAAACAATTCAGCAGTTGATAAAGACCTCATAAATCATTTTATTGCGGCTCGGTAAAAACTGGTTCGGCTGGTTCTGATACTTCATAATCCCTTTCCCAGCCTTCATTCTCAAGCTTAATATTTTGAATGGCAACAGCATTGGCATTGGCATCCAGGTCAGGCAGTGCCTGATACTCCGAAACCCAGCATCTGTAAAGCTTGTAGGCAATAGCAAGCTGACCGGCTTCGTTGTACAATTCAATAATAATATCCTTGCGGAAGTCTTTTAGTGAAACTTCGGCCCCAAGACCAGAGCCGAAATTCCAGATCTTATTGGCCCATTTTTCAAACTCTGTATCATGTGTTACGCCGCGTTCAAGGGTTACGGCCTCAAACTTAGTTCTGCCGGGAGATTTGCGTCCCGTGCTGGGATCGCCCCCCTCGCGGTGTTCCACTACTTCTGTAGTGCGTTTTAATCCGCCCACTTTACTGATACCCGCTACATAGCGGCCATCCCATTTTACGCGGAACTTAAAATTTTTGTATGGATCGAAACGTTGGGCGTTGATGCTAAACTGTGCCATAATATGATGTTTTTTTAAGATTCAATTTGTCCTGCCAGTTGTTGTATTTTTATGATTACGAACTCTGCCGGTTTTAACGGGGCAAAACCGACCAGGATATTCACAATGCCAAGATTGATGTCGTTTTGCGTGGTAGTTTCCTTGTCGCATTTTACCAGGTAAGCCTCCCGCGGTGTTTTGCCCTGAAAGGCGCCCTGGCGGAAAAGATTGTGCATGAAAGCGCCCACGTTCAGCCGTATCTGGGCCCAAAGCGGTTCATCATTAGGTTCAAACACCACCCACTGCGTGCCACGGTACAGGCTTTCTTCAATAAACAAAGCCGTGCGCCTTACGGCTATGTATTTATATTCATCAGCCATTACATCGGCACCTCTTAACGAGCGTGCGCCCCACACCACGCGGCCAGCCAAAGGAAAGGAGCGTAGACAGTTAATGCCAAGCGGGTTGAGCTGGCCATTTTCAGCATCAGACAAAATGGTTTGCAATCCCTGTGAACCGTTAAGCCCTGCATCAAGCCCGGCGGGGGATTTCCATACTCCCCGTGAAGTATCGGTACGCGCCATAATGCCGGCAATCATTCCGCAGGGAACCATAGTTTCTATCTGGCCTTCCATTTTTGGGTCTGACTGTAATACGCGCGGAAAATATAAGGCCGCGTTCCTGGCTGCATCCCCATTAAGACCCAATCCTGACAAACCCGTGGCGGCCGTATTGGCAGGCGTGAGCGAAGCGCCCCAGGCCACAGGCGCATCAACCAAAAGCATGGCCCTTTTATTTACGCAAAGCGCTAAAGCCTGCTGATAAACGGAAGCCTCCGTATCTCCGGCCCGTGTAGGTGGTGGAATACAAAGGAGGTTGAATTCTTCTTTTTGTAATGCCCACAAGCCTGTATTGTTATTTTGTGAACCGCTGAACTGGCCAGCACCTATTGGACTTCCATCTAAACCGCCCGTGGCAGCAACAGGGCTGGCCGTAACTCCGGGTCGTGCAAAATCGGTAGTGGGATTATTTTGCACTTTCGCGATCTGTGAGTTTTGAAGCAGTATACGTGGCAGGAAACGCGGGTCAGCAGCACTTCCTGAAACATTGAAATGTTGTTCGATAACGCTGCCCTTTGTAAGAATGAGGTTGAACAGCGTGGTAGATGCAGCATCTTTGGTAGCATGATTTACGGATGCCCTGATCTCGTTGCCCCAACTCCCGCCGTTCAAGGCTTCCAGCACAAGGCCTTCATCTCCGTCAGGAAGTGTAAGGGTAGCAGCCGTTGAGGCATTTGCTACGCGTACAATCACAGCGCGGCTGCCACCGTTCATATAAAAATCTCTTACGGCATAGCTCATAGTGCTTCCCACCCACAGGCCGCCAAAAATTCTTTCGTAATCGGCAAAGCTATTGATGACGGTGGCTTTATCTGCAGGGCCGCTTGCTGCAGCCCCAATAAAGGCAGTGACTGAGGTGGCCACCCCTGTGATGGTTCTGACGCCGCTGGGTATTTCTTCAATATAAACGCCGGGGTAAGTAGGTTGTACTGGCATGGGTAAATTTTTAAATAAGTATGATAAAAAATCACGCTACGCGGGAACCCGCCTGGTGTGTGTTGAAATGTATTCCACGGGAATGTCGGCTAAAACATTGCGCTGCAGCAGATCCATACGAATGAGCAACTTTCGTTTGCCATTGTGCCGGATGATCTCTCCGTTAAAACCTGTGAAAGGGCCATGAGTGATCAAGACATTTTCGCCTGCGGTAAACCTGTCGGAAGAAACGCTGATATCGCTGCAACCTGAAGTAATCAGTTGTTTAAGGCTGATGATAGTCGACTCACTGACGGGGGCCACCTCTTTTCCGCTACGCAAATAATACAGCAGACCCGGAAGCTCAAGACTGTTAAAATAGGTGTTGGATTCATTAAGCCTGATAAAAATATAAGAAGGAAAAAGCGGAACCTGTAGATATTTGCGGCGGTCTGACCACTGCCTGAGAGTTTTGACCATGGGTAGAAAAAATTCAATACCGGTAAGTGATAAGAGGCCGGCCACTTTTTTTTCGTGCTGCGGACGGGTATAAGCCACGCACCATCCGGGTTTGAAAGTATTCATGGTGTTCAGAGGTTCAAGTTAAAAATTGAGTATTTGCAATACGAAACAGCTTTATCTAAAAAAACGTTGGCGCACAGCTATCGCTCATCTTTGTCACAAAGATTTTTGTAAAAAAATGATATTTTTGAAAGAAGTACCTACCGGAATCAAAGGGAAAAATTTGTCATAAAAGGAGCTTCTGATCGTCTGGTGCAATAATGCGTGTGGTAAGTGCTGTAATTCGTGATAAATATAGAAAATAATTTCAGCGGTGAATTGTATTAGCAGGCCTTTATGCATAAACTACCGCATTTTAGGTATGTAATGCTGTTGTAAGCGTACCCATATTTCGGCCAATTCAAAATTAGAGGATTTTTGTTGTTTTCGATAGCCGGGTTATCCATTACCCGCTTCGCTTCAATTTGACTTAATGTTTCGCTTGCGGGTGTGGATAACCCGGCCGTATTCCTGATCCTGCGGGAGCTGCTTGTTTGCCATTATTAGAAACGGCTTTATTGGTTCCATTAAAGGTAGTAACCAATCCCGCAATCCTCTGACTCGTAAAGGGCAATGATACTTTTTTGTTAATTGCAAAACAAATAAATAATAAAAGTCGTTGTGTTAATATTCACAACGGCTTTTTATTTAGACCCTGTTTTACATCTTATTGGAAATAGTCATGATATTCATTCAGCCGATGATTCATTTCTGAAGCTATGCTGCTCAATCCGGTTGTGTCCGTTGCTTCTTTTAAAGTATTGATCTGTTCCAATATTGGCAGAAACCAAAAATGAAGCGCCTGATCTGCTTCGCCTTTCATCGTGCACTCCTTGATCATTTTGTTTATTGCAGATTGGATGTCGTTCCCGAAAGCCTGGTAATCTGTCAATGTTTTTTTGGATCTTTTTGAAAATTGTTCTCCTATCGAAATAAGTGTTGCGGCGTTCTTATTTGTAGGATCATCGGCAAGCCATTTAGAACCATTGTTTAAGGTGAGCATACCAGATACATTGCCCTCATGCGCATGTTCGTCTTCATGCTGTTCCATTTGTGCAGGGTTATGTTGTTCGCTAGGTTCTTGTTTTTCTCCTGACTGATTGCATGCTTGTAGGATGATAAAGGAAAGTACCATAAGGGTCAGTATACCTGATTTCAATAAAACATTTTTCATGACTAATTAAATTTTCAATGAATTATAAAATTATGTTTTTTAGTTCAGTTCCAGGCAACCGTTCACACGCAATGCCAGAGAAAAGACCTGGAGTTCGATCACGCGCAGCAGGAGAGAACGAAGGCTTTTCACGGTTAGGGTTGCGTGTCAAAGTTGACGGCCTGGCAATGATTGGGCATTAGAATTCTAAATGCCTAACTTGGCTAGACCTGCGAAATAGTTCCTGGCCACAACGTTCAATGCTTTGCGAAGGTTGGGAATAGAACTCCTCCAGCCTGGCCTTGGCCGTATCTTTTCATTCAATACGGCCAATGTACAAAAGTTCATCAGTTGCTACAACTGATGGCCTAATTCTCAGCCCAACTTTTGCACAGTTCATGTTAGCTGTAGGGCTATCATTTGCCATTTACTTTAATAGTTGGTCGTTCCATTAATATCTCGTTGTTGAT
>JAFAFV010000078.1 GCA_023423285.1 Bacteroidota bacterium | reverse complement strand
CTATAGCACTCGGTTACTTCGTGTAACTGACGGATGGATTCAATAAATTTTAAACCAGCCTTTTTATCGTGCTGCCGCAGCGATACATAGCAAATAACCATCAACCCTTTTCCCAGTTTTTCAGGATTCAGCAGCGCGGCATATTGTTTTATAATACCGCTTTGTTCCAGCCATTTGATGCGCTCGTGCACGGGCGTAGGACTCAGGTGAATGGTATCGGCAATTTCCTTTACTGTAATGCGCGCATTAGATTGCAACAGCTTTAGAATGGTAATATCTTTCTCATCCAGTTGTAAGGCTGCATCCGGAACAGTTGTTTCTGCTTTTAAAGTAGCTTTTTTTGCCATAGAACAATATTAATATCTCCAAAAATAACATTATTCAGGCTGTTCTACTATTTATTAATTGTTTATACAGTGAATAACACTATTTTGATACCTTTGCATGTCAGTTCATTCTGACCTCATACAATTATCTAATAAAAATTACACACATGTCAACCGTAACAAAATCTCAAATGGATTTTAACCTGAAGCATAAGGTGAAAGACATCAGCCTTGCCGAATGGGGCCGTAAAGAGATCAGGCTTGCCGAAGCTGAAATGCCAGGCCTGATGAGCATCCGCAACGAATATGCTGTTAGCCAGCCGCTAAAAGGGGCCCGCATTGCAGGCTGCCTGCACATGACTATACAAACTGCCGTGTTAATTGAAACGCTGGTGGCTTTGGGAGCCGAAGTAAAATGGAGTTCCTGCAATATATTCTCTACGCAGGATCACGCTGCTGCTGCCATTGCAGCGGAAGGTATAGGCGTATTTGCCTGGAAAGGTCAAACGCAGGCTGAAGCCGATTGGTGCATTGAGCAAACTTTATTTTTTGGCAGCGCAGATCGACCGTTGAACATGATACTGGATGATGGCGGCGACCTCACCAATATCGTGCTGGATACTTATCCCGAACTGGTGCAGCATGTAAAAGGCATCAGTGAAGAAACAACAACTGGTGTTCACCGTTTGTACGAAAGAGTAGCTAAAGGCACTTTACCCATGCCCGCTATCAATGTGAACGATTCTGTTACAAAATCAAAGTTTGATAATAAGTACGGTTGTAAAGAATCGCTGGTAGATTCTATCCGCCGTGCAACAGATGTAATGCTGGCAGGCAAAGTGGCCGTGGTTGGCGGTTATGGTGATGTGGGCAAAGGCTCGGCCGCTTCTTTGCGTGGTGCAGGTTGCCGTGTGATCGTTACTGAAATTGATCCTATTTGCGCATTACAAGCTGCTATGGATGGCTATGAAGTAAAGAAAATGATTGACGCGGTAAAAGAAGCTGATATCGTTGTTACAGCTTCTGGCTGTCGCGACCTGATTACCGGCGAGCATTTTAAATTAATGAAAGATAAAGCCATCGTGTGCAATATTGGCCACTTTGATATTGAAATTGATGTGGCCTGGCTGAACGATCATTACGGCCATACAAAAGATACCATCAAGCCACAGGTAGATATTTATAATGTTGACGGCCATGATGTGATTCTTTTAGCTGAAGGACGCCTGGTAAACTTAGGTTGTGCTACCGGCCACCCAAGTTTTGTAATGAGCAATTCGTTTACCAACCAAACCCTTGCACAGATTGAGTTGTGGCAAAATCATGATAAATATGAAAATAATGTTTACGTGTTGCCAAAGCATCTTGATGAAAAAGTAGCAATGCTGCACCTTGCAAAAATTGGTGTGGAGTTAGACGAACTAACCGATACTCAGGCTGCTTATTTAGGCATACCTAAAGCGGGACCGTTTAAACCTGAAATGTACAGGTATTAATGGTTTGATTTAGAATACATCAGTTTAAATAAATGCTTAGGAACCCGTCAGAAATGACGGGTTTTTTCGCGTAAAATACCTTCTACAGGGTATTGAAGCTATAGTTTTTGCACTCTATATTCGCGTCATAAAAAAACTTATGACCATGTTTAAAACCTTACGAAAATTTATAAAAATATTCCCATTAGTTGCGTTTGTAATAATTACAAACGCTGCATCAGCAGTGGTAATGAATGCGGGTGATTACGCTATATTGATGAATATTTATAATAATACTGGCGGAGCCAATTGGACCAACAAAACAAATTGGGGCAGTACTGCAGACTTTGCAACCTCCCCTTGGTACGGGATAGATGTTGATGCGTCTGGTAGAGTTAATTTTATAAACCTCCCAAAAAATAATTTGACAGGAACACTGCCTATAATTAATGGCTTAACTGAACTTTGGTATTGCAATCTGAGCAATAATAAAATATCGGGAACAATTCCTTCACTAACTGGTTTAACAAAGCTCCAGCAATTTTATATCGGACAGAATTTATTAACGGGCACTATACCCACACTTAGTGGATTAACCAATTTGAGTAGTTTCGTAGTTACTCAAAATCAACTTACGGGCAGTATTCCTTCCCTTGACGGACTTACCAGTTTAACTTATTTTGGCGCAGCAAATAATAAACTTACAGGTATAACTAACTTCGCTCCTTTAACTTCTTTTCTTGATTTATGGATCAACAACAATAACATCAATTATACTGCTTTTGATAATGTAACCGACCCATTAAAAACTTTTTTTAAAACCGGTAATTCGGCAAGATATGCGCCACAAAATGTACTTGTTATTTTAAGTAAATCCGGCGATATCATCTCCACAAATCTGGCAGAAGGCAGCACCCCGGCAAATTATACTTACACCTGGTATAAAGGCACCGCACCCAGCGGTTCAGCTATTCATACCGTAGTAGGCAACAATTCGGTTGATTATAACACATTGTTAAGTAAGGGAGTAACTGGTGCGGACGACATTTATGTTGTTGTTACTCATAATCATTATACTATTTCAAGCGACACTTACAAAAATATAATGTTCACTTCAAATCAGTTAAGCCAGGCAATGCCCGTAGTTTTTAGTCACATAAATGCGACAAATGAAAGTGGTATGCTTGTTATTAACTGGGCGACCTCATCTGAAACAAATAACGATCATTTTGATATTGAAGGCTCAGCAGATGGAAAAGTTTTTTCGAAAATTGCTACAGTTCAATCCAAAGCAATCAACGGCAATTCGGCAATTGAACTCAATTATGGCTTCTCAGTTCCCTTTAAGAGTACAACCGGTATTTTAGGGATCGGATTATTAGGATTTATTGCACTTGGTATTTTTACTTTTAGTTCAAGAAAGAGATCTTTTTATATGGCATTAATAATTAGTTTGTTTTATTGTTCAGTTGTCTCATGTTCAAAAACAGATTTTGATATGGAAAGCAAAATCCAAAAGAAATTTTTTATCAGGATAGCCCAAATTGATAAAGATGGAACAAAAGTCTATTCAAAAGTAGTACAGGTAGTAAATCAATAAAGAGATTTTAAAATTCTACATTTTGTTATTAGTTCTAAAACCCGTCAGAAATGACGGGTTTTTTCTTTGCCCTGCTAACTGCTTGCTTGCTAAAAAGCGTCGCTTTCAACAACATCCAAAATCTTTTAACGAATGAAACATGTCGTTCGGCGAATAATGAATGCCTTTCGTCGAATGCATTAAAACACTGCTGTTTAGCGGTGTTTCTTTGTGTTGTCAATACGAAATCAGATAGTAAAAAAACTGAAAAGTAAACGACAAAAAGCCCGGCTACGAAACAACAGACTAAACCAATAAGCCCGAAGTTTCAAGCCAATTACAAACAAAAGCATTTTTATTTAAGATGACCTCAAGCCTTCGCAATACCGTGTTATGCATGCTTACGCTGATGCCCTTTTACGCAGCAGCGCAACTGGAAACAAGCGCTGAAGTACAGATAGCCGTAAAAGATTTTATGGAGATCAGTACTGCAAAGCACACAGGGGCAATCGTAAACATTCCTTTTAATACAACAGCAGATTTTACACAGGGTGTAGTAAAAACAATGCCATCTGCACTGGTACTTTCTTCTACAATAGAATACAATATACTGGTAAGAGCAGCTGCAGAGAGTTTCAGATCATTGAGCAACAACCGCAACACCATCCCGTCCTCTGTTTTAAGGCTGACTATAGAGAACAGCGAGGTTTTAACACCTGGCGGTATGATGCGCAGCGTAAACTATCTGGCAACAACTAATCAGCCTTTGCTGCTTAACGGACGCGCAGCAGTAAACAATATTATAAACATCACGTACTCCATACCTGCCGAAAGAGCCATAAAATATGTACTTCCTTCTGGCGCAGGCTTATACACCAACACGATTATTTACACAATTACTCCAAAATAAATTTTTAAAAAAATAAAAACACAAAAAATGAAAAAGCTCTCCATCGCAATCGTAACTATTATCGCTTCTTTAATTGTAACCGAGTCAAACGCTCAGCAATCAACAACTGCATCTACAAACGTTAAAATTGTTCTGGCTGATTTTATAACTGCCGAAAACGGCGCACAAAGTTCAGAAGGCCAAACACCAGGAATATCTACTGTATCTTTCAACTACCCAGATGCTGCATCATACAAAGCAGATCAGACAGTACCTGTTAGCGGACACCTAAAGCTAACTGCAACAAAAGCATTTAGCATAAATGTAAAAGCAGCAGGAACCGATTTTGAAAAAGGTTCTGACAAAATTCCGGTAAACGTTTTAAGCATTACACCTACAGCTCCAGCGGATGGCGGCACAGTAAGCGCTGTAACCTTAAGCAATGCTGATCAAACTATTCTTTCCGGCGCAAAATCAGGTATCAAAACCATTGATGTTGCCTACAAAATTTCAGCAGCAAATGCTCAATCAAAAATTCTTGGCAAACCCCAGGGCACTTATCAGCAAACTGTTATTTACACTTTCTCTCAAAACTAATCAACCGTTATTTCAAAAACATTCTTTAAAACATTCAAAAAATTATATAAAATGAAAAAGCTACTCTCATTCGCAATCATAACTATTATTGTTTCTTTTATCGCAAACAATTCAATCGCACAGCAATCAACAACTGCATCTACCAACGTTAAAATTGTTCTGACTGATTTTATAACTGCCGAAAATGCAGCTCAAAGCTCGGCTGGTACTGTACCAGGATCTGCATCTGTAGAATTCAACTACCCTGATGCCGCTTCTTACAAAGCAGATAAAACAATGACTGTTGCCGGTCACCTAAAACTTACCGCAACAAAAGGATTTGAAGTAAAAGTAAAAGCAGCAGGAGCCGAATTTGAAAATGGTACTAACAAAATTCCTGTTAGTGTTTTAGACATCACGCCTGCAGTTCCAGCCGATGGCGGAACAGCAAGCAACGTAACCTTAAGCAGCACTGATCAAACCATTCTTTCTGGTGCAAAATCAGGTATGAAAACTATTGATGTTACTTACAAAATTCCTGCAAGCAAAGCGCAACTACACATCCTGGGCAAACCCCAGGGCACGTATCAGCAAACTGTTATTTACACCTTCTCGCAGCAATAATTTTAAACACTAAAAGTTCTGCAGTTAAAATATTATTTTTGACTGCAGAACTTTGAACTTTTATTAATATGTTAAGCCTCTCTTCTAAACCTCTTGTTTGTATCGCACTCCTTTTGCTGCCCGTAAGCTTTCTATTTAGCCAGGGAGTAACCGTTCAGCCCACGCGCCTTTTTTTTACCGGCGACCCGGGTAGTGTTACAACCCAAACCGTTACCATTACAAACAATACGAATGCTCCTGTGGCATTTTCAGTAGGATTGAGTGACTGGCTTCGGGATACAAGCGGTCAAAAAGTTTATTATCCTTCCGGCACGCTATCACGTTCCAATGCAACCTGGATATCTTTTGCAGAAAAGTCTGTAAGTGTAGCGCCTGGCGCATCTAAGCAGGTGCCTGTCACAATGAGGGTTCCCCAAAGCCTTAAAAGCGATTCTACCACCAACAGCATGCTGATGTTTACGCAACTGGCCGTGCAGGATGACAAGTACATTAAGGATAACAACATTGGCATCAGGGTACTGTTTGAATTTGCACTGCACGTGTTTTACACACCGCCGGGCAATACCCGCGAAGAGCTTGATTTTACAAGCATTGATACGGTGAGCTTAAAAGTTGATGATACGGGTAAGTTGCAAAAGTTTGTAGCCGTTAAAATTAAAAACACCGGCAATGTAAACACAGATTCTTCTGTTGAATTTGAACTGATCAACAATACTACCGGTGATGAGGTAAAGCTGGAACCCATGCCCATATCCATGATGCCAGGTGCTGAGCAAGTGGTTTACTTTCCCATACCTCAAACCCTGAAAGGCAATTATAAAGGCATTTCTATTTTAAGGGTGGGCTCTGTTTCCAATGTAAGAGTAGGCGAAAAAGATTTGAAATTATAGATTATATAATACCCTGTTTCCGTTGAAGCATTTTTTATCAGCAGTAGTTTTAGTTTTACTGGTTCAATGCCGTTTAATTGCCCAGCCAACCACTATTACACTCACCGATAGCCATATATTAAGCAATGTTGAATACCTTCAGGCACATGCAGCAGGCGATCATTACCGCAGATGGCTGTTTTCTTTAGGCTGGAGGCCTGCAGGAGGTAGATACATGTCAATGTTGGCATCTGGTACTAATGTTTTTACCCATACTACTTTATCTGGCGCTACCATACCTTCATCTTTCGTTTCATTTAAGCTACATAGTATTAACAATCAAACACCGGGAAGCAGCAACCTGCCATCTTCCCCGCTTGACTTTCAAACACTGGGCACTACATTTAAACCTTATTTTGACCCTCCTTCACAAAACAGCTCCAGCAGCTCAGGAATAGTTTTGATGGATTATAAAATAAGTACCTATACCAACGTGCAACTGAACGCGGGCAGATATGCCATTACGGTATCCAACAATCAGGAATCAAATCTTTTTGACTTCTATCATTATACCACGCCCAATAGCTGGCAAATGTATATTGATGTGCCTGTTTTGTGTAAATGGACGAACGTGCCCGCATCGTTGACCAAAACGCTTGAACTTTCAGATTTTGCTTCCAATGAAGATCTTATTCTTGACCTGTCAGGCCTTGAAGCCGGGCACACAGTAAGCACCATTATAGATATAAAAGGCAGCGGACCAATATCATTCAGATCACCAACGGGTTTTACGGGCACGGTAGCGCTGAACAACGTACAGGCAACCGGCGCAGGTCTTTCTACCAGAACTCTTTCCACTGCTTTTCAACAGCTAAATGCTACCCACTATTCTGTAACTGTGGGTAACCGTACTGCAGTGCCGTTACAATTAAGAATACCAGCCGCCATCCTGAAAAATAATTTTTACAATCCCGGTACTTATTCTTTTAGTGTAGACGTAAAGGTTAGAAATGCTAACACATCTGTTATAGACATAAAAACGATACCCGTTACGATTACTACAACTACGCTTAATAATATTTCCATCCAGGGATCGTCTGATATTACTTTCACTTTTGCCTCGCTTGCCGATTATCAACTTGGAAAAAGCCAGAACATGCCCAATCACCTGCTGATATCCAATAGCAGTCCTTACGAAGTGTATGTAAAAAGCGGAAGCAGTTTTTTTACACTCAATGGTGTTCCCTCTGCAATACCCGCGTCTGTTTTACAAATTGAAAACGGCTCCGGAGAAACAACAGTGATTACAAGAAGCCTTTCTACTACGCCGCAGCCCATTTTATCCAATGCGCCCGCCGTTGTAAACAGGAATGTTTCCATCCAATACAAAATTCCTGCAGAGAAAACCAATTTATTATTTGGCCGTACTACCGGCAACACACCTTACTTACTTACCGTGATATATAGTTTTACCAACCAGTAACGCTTTAATGAAAACTAAACTGCTATTCATATTTCTATTACTCATCTGCAGCACGGCAACCCGGGCACAAAACCCTGCAACCGGCCTGCAGGCTGCATTTGAAGCAGATTCGGTAAAGTTGGAAGCTGGTCGTACATTTCATAACAGCATAGTATTGCTAAACCGCACTACTGGTGACGTGATCATTGACAGCGTTGTACCAGCCAGGGAATATCCCGGTCTTCTGTTCACGCCAACATTTTCAGGCGTTATCAGCAAAAACGAAAATCAAACGTTAAAGGTGAGGATGATTGCAGGCAGCGAACTGCTGCTTTCAGGCATCAACCAGATTGAATATTTTATTTTTTATAAAGAAAACAACATCGCACGGCAAACCAGAATCTCGTTCCAACTTGTAATGGAAAGCCATGGCTATATTGCTATTTCCGGCGCGGCTGGAGAAACATTTTTCAACCCGTCTGCGGCTGAAAATTTCGTTCGCCTAATGTTGGAAAACCCGGGATACAGCTCCATGAATATTACGCTTAAATACGAGTTGATGCCTGGCGACCTTATTTCCATCATAGAAAGGCCAACTACTGTTTACCTTGCGCCACGCCAAAAACAACTGATTACGCTCCGGCTTAAAAAGCATCGCTCTGCCGTTTTCTATCCCGATATTGATCTTTATATAACTGCTACGGAAAGCGGCAAAACAGAGGTGTTAAGCACTACAACTATTCCCATTCAGGTGATCACGAATAACAGGCAGGTGGGCTACGCGGGTGTAGAAAATCTTTATAAAAATTTTGCAGAGCTAAGTTTCAGCAGGTCTGGCATGGCAAATGAATACACGCAGTTTAAGGCAAATATCGAAAGAAAAGTTGGAGCGGGTACCACGCTGGGTTTTAATACTACCACCGATTATTTTACACGCCAAAATTACCTGCACATGTATGATACCAGGCTTGAACTAAAATCGAAAAAACTAAACATGGCGATTGGCAATATATACGGCAGCGATTATGACGTGAACCTGAGCGGCCGCGGTATTAAGGCCGGATACCAGCAGGGGAACAGCGAGGTGGAAGCCATTGCTATGGAGAATAATTTTTTATTATTTACGAATATAGATCAGATTTACCCCGGCAACAGTTATGCAGTAAAATACGCACATCATTTTAAAAACCAACAGCGTGGTTATATCAATTTTATATGGAACGATAACAATGCCTTTACCAGGAGCAGCGCGTTGATAAGCAATTTTAAGCTGCCGGTTTATACAGACTCTGTACACGCGTTGGTAATTGAAGGCGGCGTGAGTGAAGAACGCAGCAACGATCCGCTAATAACACAGCAAGCACAAAAAGGCGCTGCTGCGGGTATTGATTATCAGTACGTAAAAAATCGAATCACTTTTTCATCAAACAATTATTTCAGCACTCCTTTTTACGCAGGCATCAGGCGCGGTTCTCTCGCGCTGAATGAAATGCTGACGTACAGGTTGGGAGCAACATCAATTTTTGCAAGGTACTTGGCAACTGTAAATAAACCGCGGTATTTTTTGCCATCTGACGCGCAAGGAATATACCATTTTAATAATGATCTTTATCAAACACACCAGGTAGAATCCGGAATCAATTTGCAGGGAAACAAAATCAGAATAGGCTTCGTGCCTAATTACAGCTATCAGCGCCTGGGCTCTTTTTACAGAAATTTGGAATATGAAGCCTACCGTATAAGGGTGGAACTGTCAGGATCTTTTCAAAAACATTTTGTAAGCCTTTCTGCAGACGGTGGCCTTTCAAAACTAAACGACCACCCCGAACGTTTCTATGCAGCGCGTTATTGGCTCTCGTATCGCATCGGATCATTTAACGCAGATGTCATGATAGATATGAACCCGGTAAACTTATATGATATTGGCATTTATCAGCAGGAAAATTATATCAATTACTCTACCGGAATCGGTTACAGCCTTAATACAAAAAATAAAAAACTTACGGCTAATATCAATGCAAGTTATAACCGTATGAACGCATACAATAACAGCCACGCTTTTTTGAATACCAATGCCAGCTACAGAATTGCGAGCAACTGGTATGCTACGGGTATGGCCTCTTATGCAAAGTATATAAATACTGGCCAGCCATATGCAGGTAACAGTAGTATTAGTAATTATCAGTTAAAAATAGGCCTGAAGCGCACGTTTGGTACCAACATGACTGCTGTTGGCAATAAAATCACGCTTGAGCTTTTTGAAGATGACAACCTCAACGGAATTAAAGACCAGAATGAAAAAATGCTGAGCAATGTACTGGTAAAACTGAACAACAACATTGTGGCAATGACAAATGCCCGCGGCATTGTAAAATACTCCAACCTTGAAGACGGAAGCTACGCTGTGAGCATTTATAAAAACAACCTGCGATTGCCTGTTTTGCAAAATGATTCCATAGTAGTTACCCACAATAAAACATTTAAAATACCGGTAATCAAAACCAACCCTGTTGCCGGAAAATTAAAAGAAATAAAAGAACGCTACGATGCCGAAACTGCAGACATTATGGGTATTACCATATATGCGCAAAACACAGAAACTAAAAAACTGGCAACTGCGGTTACAGATGCGGAAGGCAGCTTTGCATTTCAGCTACCGCAGGGCCAGTACAGAATTTATATAGAAAACGACCGCTATGAAATCGTAAATAACGCCCAGCAAATTACAGTGCAAAATGGCCAGGTAACGCAGCCCGTAGTTTTTGAGTTCAAAAAGAAAGATATTATTATAAAGGTGAAGAAGTTTTGATCGGTTCTTTTTAAGAGGACAACAACCTTTCAGCTATGGCCAAATCCAAAGGATGCGTTACTTTAATATTGTTCCTGTCACCATCCACCAATGACACCTTCATGCCAAAAGCTTCTACTACTGTAGCCTCGTCTGTAAATCTTTCTTTATAATCAATTTGATAAGCCGGTAATAAAATTTTGCTGTGAAATGCCTGTGGCGTTTGCACCAACATTAATTTTTCTCTTTTAAGCGGCTCGCTGCCTTCCTCAGTTATCAGCCTTGTGCTGTCGCTGCATGAAATTACGGGGATGGCGCTGCCGGTTTCAAGTGCCTTTTCGTAACAACGTTGTATCAGCGCTGTTGTTACCAGGCATCGAACGGCATCATGCACAAAAACTACCGATTCTTCCTCCACCAGTTGCAGGCCTTTTTTTACAGATTCAAATCTTGTAGCGCCGCCAACAGTAATTACTATGCGGGTTTCATCAAAATAGGCATCAATAATTTCACAGGCCATTTCAATATATGCATCCGGCACCACCAAAATAATTTTTAGATCGTTATAAGCACGCAGAAAAACTTCTAACGTGTAAAACAAAAGCGGCTTGTTGTTTATTTTTAGAAATTGTTTCGGCAAATCGCTGCCCATCCGCGTTCCCGACCCGCCGGCCACTATAATTGCAACTTTGTTCATGTGTTTTTTCTATTTAAAAAATGCCATCATGTATCTGAAAAGTTTTGCTACACTCCTGACTTCCTATTTTTAAAGTGCCAAAAATATTAAAACAATCATTGCAAATATGAAATGAGCCAAAACTTGCTATTTTGCAGCAAAAATCCAATGACGTACAGCGAAACGATCAATTATATTTTTTCCAAACTGCCCATGTTCAGCCGCGTGGGAAAAGAGGCTATTAAAAGCGGCCTGGCTAACATTAATGCGCTGTGTGAAATATTGGGCAACCCTCAAACACAATGCAAATACATACATATAGCAGGCACCAATGGCAAAGGCTCCGTAAGCCATATGCTGGCTGCCATACTGCAAATGGCCGGATATAAAACCGGTCTTTACACTTCTCCACATTTAAAAGATTTGCGCGAAAGAATTAAAATAAGCGGCCAGGAGATCAGCGAGCCTGAAGTGGTAAGTTTTATTGAACAGGTAAAACCCGCCATTGAAAGCATCCACCCCAGTTTTTTTGAGATTACTGTGGCAATGGCTTTTACTCATTTTGCCAATCACAAGTGTGATATTGCCGTAATTGAAACCGGCCTTGGTGGCAGACTTGACAGTACCAATATCATTACACCCGAGGTTTCTGTAATTACCAATATTGGCTACGACCATGTGCATATTCTTGGCAATACACTTGCAAAAATAGCTGGCGAAAAAGCAGGCATCATCAAAAAAAGCATACCTGTTGTAATTGGTGAAACACACCCTGAAACCGAAACTGTTTTTAAAGAAGTGGTCGCCGCTAATAACAGCCTCATTTGTTTTGCCGATAAAGAATTCCAGATAGCAAACCATTATTACGATCATGAAGAACTGGTGGTTGAACTGGCAAGACCGCATGATAGAAAATACAGGCTTGACCTAACAGGGAATTACCAGCTTAAAAATCTGCTGACTGTACTGGCGGCTACACAATTGTTACGAAACAACGGCTGGCAGATATATGAAACCGCAGTCGTTAAAGGATTGCAGTACACCAAAAAATTAACGGGCCTGCACGGCCGCTGGGAAACCATTAGCCACAGCCCAAAGGTAATTACTGATGTGGCCCACAACCCTGATGGTGTGCAGCAATTATTAAACCAGTTGACCACGCTCCACTATAATCACCTTCACATTATATTGGGGATGGTAAAAGATAAAGATGTCGCCAAGGTATTAGAAATGCTGCCAGCGCAGGCCACCTACTATTTTTCAAATGCGCATGTGCCGCGCGCCATGCCTGCCACAGAACTGCAAAACCTTGCCGCGGCAAACGGTCTGCATGGAAAAAGCTTTGAAAATGTGAACTTGGCTCTACAAGCTGCAAAACAACAAGCGCACAATGAAGATCTGGTGCTGGTTTTTGGCAGCGTGTTTTTGGTGGGGGAAATTGAACCTCGCGTTTGTAAATAAAAATATTTTAAACCGAGTTTGTTGAATGATTGATCATTTCAAACAACTGTGTTATTCCATGGTAGGTGTGGTTAAATTACATAAACATTTGCAGTTTTATCATAAGCCTGGTTTATTGTAGGCACGGTGATACATCACAATGCCGCATAGTCGCATTGCAATGCAACACGCATACATGTACCATTTTTACTAACGATAAATATTAATATCTTTATTGATTATGAAAAGAATGATTTTTTTCGGAGTACTGTTGCTTGCGGCCGTATCTGTCGGCTTTGCACAAAAAACAAAACCCTTTAAAGTTGTAGGTTATTTTTCAGGAGACAGCGCCATGCTGCATACTTATGATGTAAAAAAACTTACACATCTTATTTATGGTTTCAGCCATGTAGACAATGGTAATATGGTAATTACAAAGCCTAAGGACGCGCCTACGCTGCTGGCTTTTCAAAAAATAAAAAAACAACACCCCGGGCTTAAAACCTTAATTGCGTTGGGTGGCTGGGGAGGTTGTGAGTTTTGCTCACAAACTTTTAACAATAAAGAACTCACTAAAAAATTCGCCGCTTCAGTAAAAGATTTTTTGCACAAATACCAGCTTGATGGCATTGACCTTGACTGGGAATATCCGGTTATTCCGGGACATCCGGGGCATCAAAACATTCCTGAAGATAAAGAAGCATTTACCAACCTGGTAAAAGAACTGCGCCTTGCGCTTGGTAAAGAAAAGCTTATCACCTTTGCAGCCGGTGGTTTTCAAAAATTTTTAGACTCATCAATTGCCTGGCATGAGATAGAACCTTATGTTGATTTTGTAAACATGATGACCTATGATCTGGTACATGGCTATTCTACCACAACCGGCCATCACACCAATTTGTATTCAACAAGGCATGGGGAAGAGTCAGCGCAAAACGTAGTAAACTTTTTTAAACAGATCAATTTCCCTTTAAAAAAGGTGATCATTGGCGCTGGTTTTTATATGCGTGAGTTTGAAAATGTGCCAGCCACTAACTGGGGGCTGTACCAACCTGCAAAGTTTAAAAACTTTGTAGATTACAAGAATGGAGTGAATAAATACACAGGCGCCAACGGTTATGTGTTTTTGTGGGATAAAGCGGCCAAAGCGCCTTACTGGTACAACCCGGCTGAAAAAATTTTTGTGACAGGTGAAAACAAAGCTTCTGTACAATTTAAATGCGAATTCATTAAAAAAGAAAGGCTGGGCGGTTTTATGTTTTGGGAACTACCTACAGATTTACCTCGTGGAGGCTTATACGAGGCTATTGATATGAATTAACTGCACTGTTTTTGCTATATTTCTTTAGCCGGTAAAAAACACGGTTAAATATATATGCCTACCCTAACAGAGCAAATTACAATGCTTTTTATACTGGCCATACCGGTGGCTTGCATTGCATGGACTGTAACCCACGAGGAAATATTCAGAGAGCCAAGAGAGTATTGTATGGAAAGATCTAAAAGCTGCAAAAGTTTGTGGCGCCGAAAATTCTTTTACATTTTTACCTGCCATTATTGTTTCAGCCATTATGTGGTAATAGGAGCTTTGATCGTTACCGGCTACCAGTTGCTTTATAATGACTGGCGTGGTTACATCATTTCAGGTTTTTCGCTGGTATGGATCGCGAATGTGTACATAAGCATTTATGCATTTGTACGCTATGGCATGAAGCACCAGAAAATGGAAGCCAACATTAAAGAAGTTGAGTTGGAGGAAGTTAAAGAAGAAGGTGAAAGAAACGGTTTATAAAAATAAAACGGGGTTGTAATTATCACAACCCCGTTCCTGTTTCGTCAAATCATTTTAAGGTTTCATCTGAAAAGTATCCATAAATTTGGTATTGAAATTCCCATCAATAAAATCCTGATTTTTCATTAATTGTAAGTGAAAAGGAATGGTTGTTTTCACACCTTCAATCACATACTCACTCAGCGCACGATACATGGTATCAATGGCTTCTTTACGGGTGCGGGCAACTGTTATTAATTTACCAATCATTGAATCATAATAAGGCGATATGGTGTAGCCTGCATACACGTGGCTGTCTACCCTTACGCCGTGCCCACCCGGTATGTGTAGATTGGTAATCTTTCCGGGCGAAGGCCTGAAGTCGTTGAATGGGTCTTCGGCATTGATGCGACATTCAATTGCGCACATTTGCGGAAAATAATCCTGCCCCGAAACCTTTTCGCCTGCTGCAATTTTTATTTGTTCTTTAATCAAATCAAAGTTGATCACTTCTTCGGTTACGCAATGTTCTACCTGTATGCGGGTATTCATTTCCATGAAATAGAAATTGCGGTGCTTATCCACCAAAAACTCGATGGTGCCCACGCTTTCATAGTTAATTGCAGCCGCAGCTTTTTTAGCTGCTTCACCCATGCGGTGGCGCAGGTCATCGGTCATAAATGGTGAAGGAGATTCTTCCACGAGCTTTTGGTGCCTTCTTTGAATTGAACAGTCGCGCTCGCTAAGGTGGCTTACGTTGCCATATTGGTCGCCCGCCACCTGAATTTCTATATGCCGTGGTTCTTCCACAAATTTTTCCAGGTAAATACCATCGTTTTTAAAACTGGCGCCGGCTTCCATTTTGGCTGTATCGTAGGCTTTTTCCAGTTCTGCCTCTTCCCACACAATGCGCATACCCTTGCCGCCGCCACCTGCTGTTGCTTTTAAAATAACAGGGTAACCAATTTCTTTAGCCAGAGATTTGGCTTGTTCCACGCTTTCCAGCAGGCCATCGCCACCAGGTACTACAGGCACACCTGCTTTTACCATAGTTTCTTTGGCCGTAATTTTATCTCCCATAGCGTTGATCATTTCTGCCGTGGGACCAATGAATTTAATTTTACTCTGCCTGCATATTTCGGCAAATTTTGCATTTTCAGCTAAGAAGCCATAGCCGGGGTGCACGGCATCAGCATTGGTAATTTCAATGGCTGCCATTATATTGGGTATGTTCAGGTAAGAATCTGTGCTGGGCGGCCTGCCTATACACACCGCTTCATCGGCAAATTTTACGTGCAGGCTTTCACTATCAGCAGTAGAGTAAACCGCTACGGTTTGAATGCCCATTTCTCTGCAGGTGCGAATGACACGTAAAGCAATTTCGCCCCTGTTTGCAATTAATATCTTTTTAAACACGATACAATTTTGAATTTGAAATGTGGAAGTGGAATATGCCCAGTCTCTTCAGCGATCTGAATATTTCTGAATATAATTAAGGTTCTACCAGGAATAGTGGCTGATCAAATTCCACGGGAGAGGCATCCTCTACAAAAGCCTTTACAATCTTTCCGCTTATTTCGCTTTCTATTTCGTTGAAGAGTTTCATGGCTTCTATTACACAAATAACTTTTCCGGGTGCAATAATATCACCTTCGTCAATAAAGTTCGGCTTATCTGGGGATGGCCTGCGGTAAAAAGTGCCGATCATTGGACTTTTTATGATAACTGTGTTGGAAGCAGCTTCGGCAGTTTTGGGTTTTTCGGCAGGAGTGGCGGCTGGCGGTTGCGGTGGCACGGTTGAAAGCGCTAAGGCTTGCGACTGCATAGGTGAGGATTGAACAAATTGAGTTACGTTTTCCTCTTTTTGACGAATAGAAATTTTAAAATCCTTCTGTTCGATCGTAAGTTCGCCAATATTTGATTTGTTGATCATTTTGACCAACTCCTGAATTTGCCTGAAATCCATATACAATATTTTACAGGTTTTGGGTTCAAAAATTTGTTTCGAAAGCAATATAATAGATTAGCTAAGGTAAGTATTTAATGGGCATCAAAAATGCAGATATGCCCTATTTATACAAAAATGTGATGCGCTGTAATGAAAAAGGCCTTAACCAGCGGCTTTAGCCTTTTATTGCAGAATAAATATTTATTCTTTTACGCGCTCCACATATTCGCCTGTTTTGGCATTAACACGAATGAGCTCACCTTCATTTACAAACAACGGTACGTTTACCGTAGCACCTGTTTCAACCGTGGCTGGTTTCAGGGTTCTGGTAGCAGTGTCGCCTCTTAGGCCAGGCTCGGTATAAGTTACAAGCATTACAATCTTATCAGGCAGTTCCACGCTTACGGGCAACTCTGTTTCTGTATTGATGGCTATGGCCACTTCCTGCCCATCTTTTAAAAACTGAGGGGCATCTATAAGATTTTCAGCAACAGTAATTTGCTCAAACGTGCTGTTATCCATAAAATTATAACCTGTTTCATCTTTATATAAAAACTGGAAATCTCTTTTTTCCACGCGCACTGGGTAAATGTTATCGCCTGAGTTCCAAGTTTTTTCAATGCTGCGGTTATTGTCAACACCTTTCAGCTTTGCCCACACTTTTGCAGCAGCGCGGGCAGTTTTGTTTTCTCCAAATTCTACTACTGAATAAAGGTTGCCATCTAACTTTAATATCATGCCCCGGCTGATATCTGATGTATTCGCCATATTTAAATTTTTGAGGCAGCAAAGATAGGGACATTGTTTTTTTTAAATGCTTTCATCTAAAAAAATGCGCAGGCGATGAAAATTAAAAATTTCCCAACAAATGTTGCGTTTGTCAAAAACTTGCGTCTATATAAGTAACAATAGCCAAGCCGTTGTTGATTTTTTTATGAAATTTTAACCCCTTGAAATCACCTTTTAATTTTTGCATCCGACACAAATCGCCTTAAAAGGCGATTTTTTTATACCCTAATTATAATATTATTATATAATATATATATTTTATTTACCAATAAAAGTTTAATTCAATACTTTTTTTCTAAAAAATTATAATTTTTTAATTAATAACTAACATTAAAATATATATTTACTAATATTTTTTATTATATAATATTATTATTATATATATCAATATAATGTCTTTAATTACTTTTTAAAAAACCAAAAATGAGAAAAAAAATCCTACTAACTAGCAAAACGACGATCCTGTTGTGTTATTTTGCAATCGCACAAACGAACAGCGTGGAAGTTGAGAAAAAACTTGAAATCACAGGTTCGGCTGATGTTTATTACAAATATGATTTTGCTAAAATCCGACAAAATTCTCTTACCAGCTTTACGCAAACACAGAATCAATTTTCCTTAGGAATGGCAAGCGTAAAATTTGATTATTCATTTGGAAAAACTAAAATGGTTGCTGACTTAGGATTTGGACAAAGGGCAAAAGAATTTACTTATACTGATGAAGGCATTATGCAGGCAGTAAAGCAATTATACATCAGTTATTCTGTTACTGATGAATTAAAACTCACAGTTGGTAATTGGGCAACGCATGTTGGATACGAGTTATTAGACCCTCAGTATAACCGAAATTACAGTATGAGCTATATGTTTTCCAATGGCCCATTTTCCCATACAGGAGTTAAAGGTGAATACAACACGGGTAAACACGGCTTAATGCTGGGTGTAGCAAATGCAACCGATTATCGCTTTATGCCTGAGGACGCCATTAATAAAAAGTTTTTATTGGCTCAATACAGTTACGCTCCTGCTGATGCATTAAAAATATACCTGAACTATGCCGGCGGCCAGCATATTGACACTTCAAAATCAAAACAATTTGATCTGACCGGGACTGTTAAAATTAGCGATCATTTTTGGCTGGGCATAAATACAACCTATGCATCCGTTCAACTTTGGGATACGGTTTCGCACAAAAACTTTTCTCCAAAACCATGGTGGGGCGCAGCTTTATACTTTAATTACGATCCTACTGAGTGGTTTGGTCTAACCTTAAGAAGTGAATTATTTAACGATCATAACCACTTGAAATCGTTAGGCGCAGCAATAGCTGGAGATAATATACTTTCTAATACCTTATCAGCTAATTTTAAAAAAGGCGGTTTTATTTTTATACCTGAAATAAGATGGGATCATGTAAATAAAAAGGCATTATTTATTGATGCTCATAAAAATACTACAGCAAACGCAGTGAATGTTTTATTTGCGGCAGTGTATTCTTTTTAGTTTTTTTACGGTCAAACTTCTATGGCGCAGTTTATCCATTCGCCATCAAAAGTCGTATTGTATTTTTTATAAAAATTAATAGCAGGCTCATTCCAGTCAAGCACCTGCCAGGCCACACGTTTAAACCCTTTTTCCCTGGCTTCCTGCACAATTCGTTCAAATAGCATGGTGCCAATTTTATGGCCGCGCATGTCTTCTGTAACTAAAATATCTTCCAGGTAAAGCGTTTGCCCTTTCCAGGTAGAAAATCGAATATAATACAAAGCCATACCCACAATAGCGGGCTGTCTGCCCTGTGCCACAGCAACAAAAGCCCACCAAACAGCATTTGGCCCAAAACCGCTTTCACGAAAATGTTCCAAGGAAACGGTTACTTCGTGGGGCGCCTTTTCATAGGTTGCCAGTTCCTGCACCAGTTCTAAAATTCTTTCACAATCTGCAGCTTCGGCAGGCCTGATGTGTACATCAACATTCATCTGATAGTTTTTTATAATTGCATAAAAGACGCAAAGATCAGTCTTTTGTAAAAAAAGCAATAGCTAAAATTGATTTGCCATGAACAACAAAAAAGCTGCCTCTTGCGAGACAGCTTTAGCAGTGTTTAGTCTGCTCTTAACCGCCAAACTTTACACGCTTTTAGATATTATTAATGAGTTTGAACCTGAACCACTTTACTTGGTGCTGAAGTACCGTCAATATCTACCTGTACCACGCGGATGAAGATTTTTTTACCATCATCCTGAATTGCGTCTGAGGTTTTATTACAAGAGTACATCATGGAGATGAGGCTGCCTGCCAATAATAAAATGGCTAACGATTTACGCCTTCTGTAAACTGCTCCAAGCAACAGCAGGGCTATTGGCAATGCTGACAATGCAATACCGCTAAGTGAAGTAGAATAATCATAGCTAAGAGGTAGGCCAGAATTACCATTAACAGCTTTAGACTGAACCTGGCCAATTTTAGTAAA